>NZ_VDMB01000001.1:300000-455160 GCF_006175995.1 Desulfobotulus mexicanus | reverse complement strand
GACTTGCATGTGTTAAGCACGCCGCCAGCGTTCATTCTGAGCCAGGATCAAACTCTCCGTTGAATCTCTGGTACTACCCCCACCTTAAAAAGGCGGGATACTAAAGGGGCATGTTCTTTATCTTTCACTATCTGATTTTCAAAGATCGATTTCTTTCGATCCGCCGCTCCGTGAGCAACGAGGCGCAAACTATCGATTCAGGACCTGTCTGTCAACGACTTTTTTCATACCTTTTTATTTTTTTTGTAACAGCCTTTAAAAACAGAACTTATTCAGCAAAAAAAGAATCGGGGTTTATAAACTTAATGCAGGAAGTAGATTAAAGAATCTTTCCGGGACTGAATATACGCCGAAAGCAGGCAATGTTTCCCCCCTCCCGGTGAGCGAGAGGAAGGAAACCTTTTTTCACTTCAGCAACTCGCCCAGCTTATCAGCCCTGAAACCTTCCACCATATATCCATTAACAAAAAAGATGGGGGTAGACTGAATACCCAGCGCCTGGGCATCCATCCTTTCCTTTCTCACTTTGTCGGCATATTTTGATTCCAGATAGTTCAGTGCGGAATCGGCATCTTCACCCCAGTTCTTTTTAAGCTCAGGAAATGCCTTCATAAACTGATTAACAATGGCCTTAGGATCCTGAATATAATGAAGCTCTCCATATACAAAATCTGTCATCTCAAGCACTTTAAAATCTCTGGCCTCGGCATCCGCCAGAGCCATGCAGACAAGTTCTGAAATCCGGTTCAAAGGGAAATGAACCAGACGGAGGCTTTTCATCTTTTCCCTCTGGCCTTTCAAAAAAGCCCATCCCTGACGACAATAGGGACAGAAAGGATCAGAAACCACAACAAGCTCATTCATTCCGCTACCCTGAAAAAGCTGTTTTCCAAAATCTGCAGGGAGCTTTTCTATGCGCCTCAGAACAGACATGGGCTCTTCAAACAGGCTGCGGCCCGAAGCCAGATCCTGAATATCGGTAAACTGCATCTGGCCTCCAGCATCCACCACCAGAAGAAGAACTTCCTCTTTATTCTCAGGTGGAGGCAGGATCAGGGCGACTTTCACTGCAAAGAGAACACTGTCTTTGAACTTTATGGGAATCTGCTGATCCACCCGAACCTGATCTGGACCAAAACTCTGAAAGCGCTCATCCTTCTGCCCCCATGAAAGAACAGTACGCTGGGCAATACTTTTTTTCAGATTTTCCACATTTAAAGAGACAATCTCTTCTGAAGGCACCCCGCCAAAGGCAAGAAAAGGAAAAAGAGAAACGCAAAAAATCAAAACAAAAAAAAGACCCCTGGAAAACACCTTCATAGAACCCCTCTCAAATAAAAAAATTAAAAAGACGAATAGTAATTGATCAGCACAATTTTATTCCGAAATTCCAAAGCTATGATTTCAGCAGTTTCATACCATTGCAAAGCACCCTGAATCTTTGCCAGTGACTTGCAATCGTTTCGGATTCCGGCACTCAAACCATAAACCTAAAATCTATGATGCAAACAATATAGCCTTTTCAAGCTTGAATGACGGAGTTCTAATAAAAACAGCAAGCTGTATGAACCGACAAAATAACAGCGTGTTCAAGCCTGCTATGGCAAGCAAAAAAGCTCATTCTATCTGTGGAGGCAAGCCTGCCGCTTCAACACAGGACAAAAAGCTATAAGACTAAGATCACGTCACAGACAAATTGCCTGGGTGGCTATGCGCCTGCGGCGGAACATCTTATAATAAAGACAGGGCTTTTTCCGCAATACGGTCAAGAGCAAGCACGTGCTCTGCTGCGCCTATACGTATGGCTTCCTTGGGCATACCAAATACAACCGATGTCCTTTCATCCTGGGCAATGGTCCTTGCTCCGGCATCCAGCATTTTTTTCAGTCCCTGAGCTCCGTCTGCCCCCATCCCCGTCAGGATA
Organism: Desulfobotulus mexicanus; assembly: GCF_006175995.1. Lineage (NCBI taxonomy): Bacteria > Pseudomonadati > Thermodesulfobacteriota > Desulfobacteria > Desulfobacterales > Desulfobacteraceae > Desulfobotulus > Desulfobotulus mexicanus. The sequence goes on along the minus strand of NZ_VDMB01000001.1, from coordinate 453,236 downwards.
ATCCCAAGGGCATTGGCACCGGCATAGCCTGCCACAGAATCAAACAGGACATCCGCCGCAGGCCGCTGATGATGCACAAGGGGACCCGTTTTCACCTGTACATAATACCGGGCACCGCTGCGGCGCAAAAGCATATGAAAATTACCGGGGGCAATCAGTACCTGACCTGGAGTGACGGGATCACCATCCTCGGCTTCCTTAACGGACATGGCGCAGAGATCATTGAGCCGGGCAGCAAAAGCCGTTGTAAAACGGGCTGGCATATGCTGGACAACAAGAATCCCAGGAGCATTCACCGGCATCCTTGTCAAAACCTCACGCAGGGCTTCGGTCCCACCCGTGGAAGCGCCCATGGCTATGATCTTATGGGTTGTCACACGCAAGGACCTTACAGGCTCAGTTCCACCCCGCTTCACAGGAACTTCCTGCACATCCTGCTTTCGATCCACCCTCACACCGGCAACTGCCCGAATTTTTGCCGCCAGCTGCACACTCATATCGCCAACGGAATAGGCTGAGGTCGGCTTGGAAATCACCTCCAAAGCCCCTATACTTAAGGCTTCCAGTGCCAGCTCACTCCCTTTGGATGTAAGTGAGCTGACAATTATAACAGGCAAAGGATAATAACGCATCAGTTTACGAAGGAAGGTAAGCCCGTCCATACGGGGCATTTCAATATCCAGAGTAAGAACATCGGGTTTCAGATGCACAATTTTATCTCTGGCAACATAGGGGTCCGGTGCCGTTCCCACCACTTCTATGCCCGGCTCCCTTGACAACTCCTCCGTAAAGACCTTACGCACAATTGCCGAATCATCCACCACCAGAACCCGGATATTATCTGCTCCCATAGAATTTCCTTCCGTTTTTTCCTCCGGATCTTCAGGAACCAAGCCCCATCCATACCCCAAGTGGACCATCCACGGACTCCACCATTAAAAAAATACCTTTCCGGCTAAAAACCTCATGACTGCCATGCACCCCCTGAAGAATCTCAGGAATGCCCAGGCAAAATTCCATATGACAGTCATAATTGCTGAAGGTATTGCCAGCCACCATATTGGAAATCTCCTTTAGGGTTTCCTCCATCTCCATGGCACTGACTTCCTTTTCCCCCATAAAATCCGCCGTCATCAGGGCCAAAAGCTCTCCGGGAACAAGCATGACAAGGCAGCCACTGAAAGGGCCGTCAAAACAGAGGATGGATGCCTTAATATCCGGCAATGCCAATAGCCTGCTTTCCGAAAGTGTCTCCTCTTGATCAAATTCAAGGGGCATGTAGAACATGGTGCCAAGCACCTCAGAAATCGAGTTCTGCATCGCCTTCTTCAGATTCTGCTCCATGGGGTTCTCCTAATATGGCGACTATTTTCTCCCTTATCTGTTCCGGACTAAAAGGCTTTTTTATATATCCCGCAGCGCCCATCTGTAAAAAAGCCTCAACTTTTTCAAGGCTTCCCTCCGTTGTTACAACCAGCACTGGGATTCCTGCCAGAACAGCATCTTTTTTAAATTCTTCTATCATTTCCATACCGTTCATATCCGGCATATTGTAATCCGTAACCACAAGATCCAGCCAGCTTTCTCCCACAAGGGCCAAAGCCTCCCTTCCATTGGAAGCCTCCAGAAAATCAGCATCCCCATACCCCGCAGCACGGATTGTTTTTTTAATTACAGAACGCATGGGCTGGGAATCATCCACCACCAGCATTTTATAAGCCATGAATATCCCCCTTGTGAGCTTTTTCAAAAAGATCCGATAAGATCTTCAACTTCCCGAATCTTATCTCCAAAGCCGGCAATAATTTCCTGCAGATCCCTTGCCCCAAGGCCGAGAACCTTTAAAGCCTCCCTGTGGAAGCGATAGGCCAGACCATCCAGCCCCACACCTATACCCAGCATGATACAGACCTGATCTGCCACATAAACAACATTAACGGCATGATCGGAAAATCCGACGCCTTCGGGCATATGAGAGTTACGTATCAGGGTCTGCAAACGGGGACTGAAGCCCCATTTTTTGGCTACAATGCCGGAGAGTTCAGACTGATCCACACCGAGGATTTTCTTTTCCGCCTCCCGGAAACTGTAATTCTCCTCAGCCACCAACTGCTGAATACGCCCAAAGCGCTCTCCCACAAAACGGCTTAGAATCACCTTGCCTATATCCCTGAGAAGACCCGCAGTAAAAACCAGATGCCGGTCTGCAAGTCCTACTCTGACAGCCAGATCCCTTGCAATAATGGCGCAGCTTACCGCTTTTTTCCACAAAGCTCCCTCATCCAGACCATAGCCCTGCTGTTCCCCTGAAAAATTGCCTGCCCCGCATTTCATAACCACAAGATCCACAATACGGTTCATCCCTAAAATATTGATGGCATCATGAACGGAGTCAATGGTACGGCTTCTTGCAAAGTATGCGGAATTGCACATTTTCAAAAGATCTGCCGTAATAAAAGGATCAAAACGAATCAGCTCGGCAATTTTCTGAGTATCCGCCATGGGATCTTCCGCCAGTGCCAGAACCTGCTGAGCAATCTGGGGCATGGGCTTTAAACCGTCAATTTCACGGATCAGTTCCGAAATAGCGCTCATAGCTTTTTCTCCCCTTCTCCGCCAACTTTTATATGAATATCTCCGGAGACAATTTTCAACCGGACAGTACGGTTAACATTGCCACCCACATCCTCATGATTTGCAATAACATTGTTGCGGAAAAACATTTTCTTTACTGCCATATGGTTTCTTTTACCGATATTGAAAAAACCCTGCTGATCAAGAATCTGAGCTCCTCCTGCAATGGCAACCTTCATGCGCTGTTTTTTAGCCCCCAAAGCATAGCTTGCTTTAAAAAGGGCAGGAATTCCTGTATCAGCAAACATATAAGGATTCTTTCTGGCTTTTTCCGGATCCAGTGATGATTCCGGAAGCATATAATGCAGAATCCCCCCAACCTTGGCCACCGGGTCATAGATAACTATGCCAATACAGGAACCCAGAGAATAGGTAACCAGTTCATCACCCGGATTTGCGCTGACTTTCATATCGGAAACGCCAACAATCACTCTCACCGGCCCTCCTCTTGCCCTTCGGTAATCATTTCTGAATTCCGGCTTTTCATTTCAGTTGGCACCAGATTCTCTGTCATGTCAAAAAGGCCTGCCATATCCAGAATCAAGCCCACACAACCGTCCCCCAGAATCGCAGCCCCCGCAAGAAAACCCAGCTTACAGAAGGTTTCTCCCATACTTTTAATGACAAACTCCTCTTTACTCAAAAGCTCATCCAGAAGCAGGGCCCGTCTTCGTTCCTTGTTTTCCACAACCACCACCAGAGCTTCCCATGGCTGCGTCCTGTCTTCTGGCACATCACAGATCTGACCAAGGCGGATAAGCGGTACCAAAGATCCCCGAACCATGACCATTTCACCATGATTGGCGACGGTGAAGACATCCTTTTTTGCCGGGCGAAAAGATTCTAAAATGGCAATGGCAGGAATAATGTAACGTTCCCTGCCAACCCGGACCAGCATACCGTCAATGATGGCCATGGTCAGGGGAAGGGCCAGAACAAAGGTTGTCCCCTTCTTTGGCTCTGAATGGATATCCAGACGCCCCCTCAGAGTTTCCAGTACCCTTTTCACCACATCCATACCAACACCTCTGCCGGAAACATCGGTAATGGCTGCAGCCGTTGAAAAACCGGGATGGAAGATCAGCTCAAAAATCTCCTGCTTTGTGGGATGGGCATCCGGAGAAACTATCCCCCGCTCAACGCCCTTAGCTAAAATTCGTTCCGCATCCAGTCCGCGACCATCATCGGACATCTCAATAACAATACTGCCACCCTTATGGTAGGCCTTCAAAAAAATCGTACCCCTCTCCGGCTTTCCAGAAGCCAGTCTTTCTTCGGGCGTTTCCAGCCCATGATCCACGGCATTACGGATCATATGCACCATGGGCTCATAAAGGGTTTCAACGACATTGCGGTCAATTTCCGTATCCTGACCCGACATTTCCAGAACAACCTGCTTTCCTCCCGCCTTGGCAAGTTCCCGTACAAGACGGTGCATCTTCTGAAAGGTATTGCCAATCTGCACCATGCGCATCCCCATGGCCAGACGCTGAATATCCGAAACGATCTGCCCGAGACGCCCCATATTCTGGGAAAAATCCCTGGCCTTATCCAGAGCCTGCTGCCGGAGCATAGCCTGGGCAATCACCAGTTCACCCGTGAGATCCACAAGGTTGTCGAGCTTCGCCGTATCCACCTTTACCTGCAGGGCAGCCCCTTTGCCGTTACCGTTCTGCCTTCCCCGCTTCTGATCCCTTAGGGCGGAAACCACATCCTTTGGACTCACTTTTTTTTCTGAAATCAGAATTTCGCCCAGAGGCTTTCCATAGGCCTCCTGTTTCTTCAGGCCATCCTCTATAGCCTGTTCATCGACAAGGCCCCGTTTTACAAGAATTTCTCCCAGCCTGCCGGATACAGGGCTGTCCTTATACTGATCCATGCGCTCCATGAGTGGATGAATATCCACGCCACAGCCTTTCATTCTGCCGCCCTCACTGAGGCTGCCACGCACGCAACCGATCAATTCCCTCAGGGTATCCACTGAACTCAAAATAAGATCAATAAATTCCTGGCTAAGCCCGAGTTTACCTTCCCTGGCACTGTCCAGAAGATTTTCCGTACTATGGGCAAGACGATTTATTTCAAAAAGATCCAGAAAACCCGAAACTCCCTTAATTGTATGAAAGGGGCGGAAAATATCATTGAGTATTTTCACATCCCCAGGGTCTTCCTCCAGATCAATCAAACGTACTTCAATGTTTTCAAGACTTTCAAGGGATTCCACCACAAAATCCGCCAGTATTTCAAGATCCTGATCCTTATAACTTCTGTCACCGTCAAAACCGCCACTTTCAGTATCTGCAGATAAAGAAGCTTTCTTATTGCAGGTTTCTTCAGCCTGAGGCTGATCCGAAGGCAAGGTCCCCTTCAGCTCATTAACAAGAGAAGAAATATCCCCGTCCCAGCTGATCCCCCGTGTAGAGGCTCTGTCCATTTCCTGCAAAAGAGTAATACTGTTCTCCAAAGGGACAGTATCGCTAACTTCGCCAAGAATAAGACGCTCAGTAAAAATCCGCACAGAAGAAAGAAGCTGACCTGCAGATTCCGGCAGATCCGAAGCTGCCAATGAAGAACCAAGACGATCCAGATCAGAAAGCAGAATACCCAGCCCCGGAATGTCATCTGCCTCAAGCATGACAACCTTCAAAGCCACTTCATCAAGAACGGCCTGAATGCCAGATGCCGTTTTTTCCATAAAAACCTCCCTTAAAAAGACTCAGCTTTTAAGGTAAATGGTCGGTTGGACATAGCGGAAACGATGCTCTATACCCATCAGGCTTTCGGAATGACCGATAAAGAGATACCCCCCCTGCCTAAGTGACTGATGAAATTTTCCCACAAGAACTTCCTGAGTAGGCTTATCAAAGTAAATCATCACATTGCGACAGAATATGACATCAAAACGGACACCTGCAGGAAACGGGTCCATAAGATTGAAACGGCGGAAAGTAATCATACTGCGGATTTCAGGATTCACCCGCACCTGCCCCTGCCTTTTTCCCCTTCCCTTAAGAAAATAACGCTTGAGAAGATCCTGCGGGAGCCCTGCCACCCTGGCACTGGGATAAATACCCGACTGAGCCGTATCCAGAACACGGGTGGAAAGATCCGTCGCCAGAATTTTCACCTTCAGGCCGGAGGATGCCCCCAGTGCTTCTGAAAGACATATTCCCAGCGTATACGGCTCTTCTCCGGTGGAACAACCAGCGCTCCAAATATTCAGCTCCCGTCGGCTCTCCCGTTTCATCTGAGCAGTAATGCTTTCCAAAGCCTCTTTTTCAAGAAAATCAAAATGCCGTTTTTCCCGAAAAAAGCTGGTGAGGTTGGTGGAAATGGCATCCAGCATCAGAATCAGCTCATCTTCACCGTCCGGTGACTGAAGGTATTTTAGGTATTGGGAGAAACCGGAAAAGTGCAGTTCTCTGAGACGCTTGGAAAGACGGGAGCGCACCAGTTCCTTTTTTCCATCATGCAGAGAAATTCCGCATTTTTCATACACAAGACGGCTGAAAAAACTGAAATCTCTATCACTCAAATCAAACGAAGGAATACCAGACATAATGCCCCATTATTAGGTGGCGGGAGAGCCGGAAATCCAGAACCCGATTTTTCAAGGCAAACCCCGTAACAGAGTAAGGAAGATATCCGACAAAAACACAAGGTTTACAAACATAATAAAAAAACGCAGAAATTATGAGAGAATAAGAACCAGACCTTACTATAAGCCGGATTCTGGATCAAAGATGATAGTCATTAAAATATTTTTATGCTGAAATTGCAAGTCCGCCACCAAAAATAAAAACGCCTTCCTCAAAGGAAAGGCGTTACTCAACCCGGAAAAGACATTCACCATGCTCCTGTTAAGCCTCAATGACAGCCTTAGATGGCTTCCTTACGGAACAGGTACGACACATATTTACTATGGTTTTTTATCTGTATTTCTTTATCACCAGCAATTCTATTCACAGGCAAGATCATTATAGCCTGAAAATCTGCGCTATATCCACACCCAGATCACAGGCCCGGTCTGCCTGAAAACCTAAAATGCAACACAGTTGCGGCCCTGATTCTTGGCACGGTATAAAATGGTGTCAGCCTCTGCCACCAAATTGTCACTGCCCATTGCCGCATCCGCCTCAGCCACGCCAAAGCTGGCCGTAACCTGTAACTTAAGGCCATCCCCTGCATCAACCTGAAGCCCTTCAATGGCAATGCGGAGACGTTCTGCCAGATCAGCAGCCTTTTCTCCATCGGTCTCGGGAAGAAGAAGGGCAAACTCTTCTCCACCATAACGGCAGAGCAGATCTCCTGTGCGGATTTTCCGGCGAACCTCCATGGCAACGTTTCTTAATACGGCATCCCCTGCCAGGTGTCCGTAGGTGTCATTCACAGCCTTGAAATGATCGAGATCAAAAAAAACCAGAGCAAAATCCTTCCCATGACGCTTCACTGCGGCCAGATGGCGCTCCAGCTGACGATCAAATTCCCTGCGATTATAGCATCCTGTCAAGGCATCTTCAGAAACTGCTCCCTGCAGACTTCGAATACGGACATGATTGATCAAAGATACCCTCAGCCCTGCAAGAAGACTTTCCAGAATATCATTGTGGTGAGAAAGCATTCTGCGTCCCGTAGCAAGATAAAGGTGGGCCGTGAAACTGGATTCTTTAAAACTCCGGACTTCCATATCATCTCTGGAAATGGACCTCTGCTCCACGGCTTCTTCAATATTACCCATAAAGCGGATATTCATCCCGGGATCAAGTCCGAGATCTTCGGTCACAATACGGGAAAAGGCATCCCGGAACATGGTAGGATCAATCCATACATCCACACCGGTTTCATCCCGTATCACAAAGGCAAAGAGACGATAATTAAGCATCTCTGACAGGCAGTGAGAAACTTCGGCCAGCAGACCGTCCAGATCCTCTTTTTCCTGCATGGCCAGCAGATGCTCATTCAAAAGACGATAGTCCTTATTCTGAACCCACCCCAGCATCCGCCCTAAGGCCTTCATGCTGTTTTTTACTGTCATCTGGGAAACGGGATGGATTTTCATATGGCCTCCTTAGTCTTGCAGCTGTAAATAAATCAAACTTGGAAATTCACACATGCAAATGAAATGCCATATTAAAAAACCTTGAATTAAAGGCCATCACAAATAAAAAATGGCTTTCAGAATCATGCCAGAGCGTCGTTTTCCCGACGAGCGTCAAGAAACAGACATCACAGTATCTTGATTTTTGCAGCAGCAATGTCTTTCACACCTGACCACCCTGCACGGACACGAATCCTGACGGGAGAGTTCATATGGTGTATTCAATTGACAGATAAAAAATGCGTCCTATTATGGAGCATATTTTATGGTGGTATATTCAAACCATCAAAACCAGCAAGAAAGAAGGATATTCATGGAAACCAGAGAAGAATTTCTAGCGCAGATGATGGAACAGGCCAAACCCCTCTGCCCCCACTGCGGAAAAGAAATGAACATATGGGAAGTGCCTCCCTACACCTTCAGTGACGGCCTTGGGTGGGGATCTCCCTATGTCTATGTATGTTTTAATGACCTCTGCCCTGCATTTACCGAAGGCTGGGGAGAAATTGAAGCAAATTTTGGCCATAAATCCTCCTACCGCTGCCTGCGCTATCCCTTTGAGGACCGTTTTGAACTAATGACCGTTTTCGGCAGAGAGGGCGGTACCGAAGGACTTATCACACAAAACTCCCTGGATGAGCAGGAACAGCTTAAAGAAGCCATAAAAACAGGTTTTTCCATTCTGGCAGACTGCTATGTGAATCAGGATATCATTAAAATTGTATCCATGCTTTCGGACCACAATGAGCCTGTTAGGGTACGGTTTAAAGCCGTTGAAATGCTGGGGGATATCTGTGACACCGACGAAGTCATTGAGCCCATGCGAAACATATCTCCCTACAACGAAAAAATGAAAGAAGCCATTCAGGAAGCCATAGAAAAAATACACAAACGCTGCTTTACAAGGGAATGCCCCTTCTGCATGGAAATCATCAAAAGAAGGGCCAACACCTGCAAGCACTGCGGCAAGGACGTTGACCCTGTAGTATAAGAGTTTCGGAATTTTAAGAACAAAAGCTAATAAAAAATATGAAGGGCCGCATTCCATAAGGGAAACGGCCCTTTATTTTTGAACGTATATATTTTCAGATTTCCATATCCTCAGCCTGTATGACGCTGCACATTCACATTCAGGGAATCATAGGTACGGAACACAAGACCCTGACGCAGCTTCCTGTCTTCGGGAAGAGGTGTAAGGGTATTTGAATTTTTCCATGCAACAAGCTCATCAAAGGAGGGGAGAAAAGAAAGACCTTCGCCAATTTTTTTACCTGATATGCCATCATGCACCAGGGCTGTAACACCATCGGAAACCGCTGCAAAGGGGATCTGATGGGAAGAACACATGATGCGGGCCGCAGCCACTGCCTCACGCACCCTGGAATCCAGAGAAGCAGCAGCACATTTGATCACTGCAAGGGGAAGCCCATCCACGGACAGAACAAGATCCAGCTCCGTTTCATAGACTTCACCATCAAGATCCAGTGCAAGGGGATAATCAACGGCTATAGATCCTTTGGGATATCCCTTGGTATTCACCAGATACTTTTCCACAAACTGCCTGTTTTCCTCAGCGCCCACATTGGGAACTTCTCTTCCTGTTACATAATCACAAAGGGTGTCCATGGTGCTCTCCTTCTATCACCTGCCTGCAAGCGTCTCCGGCTTTCCTATGCGGCTTGTCCCTGTCATGGCAGCGGGAATCCCAAGTCCCATGATCTCCAGCACCGTAGGTGCCACATCCCCGAGACGCCCCGGAAGCAGTCGGCAGTTTTTCAGCTTCTCATCCACCAGCAGCAGGGGAACGGGATTACATGTATGGGCAGTATGCACCTTTCCCTCAGCATCCTGCATCTGCTCGGCATTGCCGTGATCCGCAGTTATAACCACAGGGACATTATTTTGACGCATGATCTCCACAATGCGGCCCACATTCCGGTCCACTGCCTCACAGGCCCTGCATGCGGCATCCATCTTTCCCGTATGACCCACCATATCCATGTTGGCAAAATTCAGAACCATCAGGGCATAACTGCCGGAATAAAATTTTTCCAGAAAAGTATCCGCCACAAGATCGGCACTCATCTCAGGCTTTTCATCATAGGTTTCCACATCCCGTGGCGAAGGAACCAGTACCCTTTCCTCTCCGGGAAAGGCCCTTTCTTCCCCACCATTGAAAAAATAGGTGACATGGGCATATTTTTCCGTTTCAGCAATGCGCAGCTGAGAAAAATCTGCCGCACTGACCACCTCACCCAGAAGATCGGTCAAAACCTGGGGACCAAAGGCAACCTTGAGATCAAAGGAGGCATCGTAACGGGTCATGCAGACCCAGTCCACTTCAGGCATGCTTTTACGGGTAAAGGTATCAAGGTCTCTGTCACTGAAGGCACGGGTGATCTGGCGGGCACGGTCTGCACGGAAATTGAAAAAAACCACAAGATCTCCATTGCGGATCAGCCCCTCCTGTACTTTACCTATTTTCACAGGCTCCAGAAACTCATCCGTCACCCCTGAGGCATAGGCCCCTTCCACGGCGGCAACAGCGTCCTGTCTGAGACTGCCCTCGCCCTGGGTATAAAGGTCAAAGGCACGGCTGGTACGCTCCCAGCGGGTATCCCTGTCCATGGCATAAAAACGCCCACAGAGGGTGGAAACAAAAACCTGCGGCATGGGTGCTATGAAATCCATCAGATCTTTAAGATAAGCAGATCCTGCCATGGGAGGAGTATCTCTGCCATCAAGGATGGGATGCAGGGCAATCTTAGACAGCCCCCTTTTTCCTGCCATGGAAATCAGGGCTTTGAGATGGGAGATTCTGGAATGCACACCCCCATCGGAAAGCAGTCCCATGAAATGACAGGTGGCACCTCTGTCTCTGGCCGCATCCATGGCACCCGTCAGCACAGGATTCCCATAAAAAGTCTGATCCTCTATGGATCTGTCGATGCGAAGGAGATCCTGATAAACAATACGCCCGGCTCCAAGGTTCAGATGCCCCACTTCGGAATTGCCCATAATGCCTTCGGGCAGCCCCACATCAGGCCCGCTGCAGGCAAGGGTGGTGACCGGAAACTCTCCCATGAGGCTTTCCAGCACAGGTGTGCAGGAAGACCGTACGGCATTACCCGGACCCGCATCCGCAACACCCCATCCATCAAGGATCATAAGAAGACAAGGCCTAACCTCAGGCATCCTCTTCCCCTTCATCATCCAAGGCAGGAGCCTCATCATCTTCCCATTCCCAGAAGACTTCCTGCTCTGCCTCGGGATCCGGAGTCTCCAGTGCTTTTTCCGCCATGCTGGCAATGAGTTCTTCGGCAAAGCGGGGGGCATCTGCCCAGAGACCTTCCAGATCATAAAAAGAACGCACAGGCTCATGGAAAATATGAATCACAACATCTCCATAATCCATGAGCACCCATTGACCCTCTTCCACCCCATCTATGCCCAGAGGCTTGATATGAACCTCTTTGAGCTTTCGTCTCATGTGATCTGCCACGGCCCTTGCCTGGCGCGTGGAATTCACGCTCATCACAAGAAAGGTATCGGCATAGGAGACAAGGTTTCCCAGATCCATGGCGACTATATTTTCGGCTTTACGGGCACAGGCCGCTTCAAGAAAAGGAATCAGACTTTTTTCACTATCTTCATACATGGGCATACAATCCTCGGTTTCGGATATAGGCATCAACCCTGTCCGGAACCAAACCGGTGACGGGTAGCCCTTCAGAAATCCTCAGACGGATCTCCGTTGCGCTCACCGTAAAAGGGCTGACGGAAATCCTGCGGATCTCCGGTCGGCCGGAACAAAAAAAACGGTTTTCCTCGCAGCTATATTCCGGCAAAATCCTTTCCAGAATACCCGGCGGGGTATCGGGCCTTGTCATGACCCAGAATGAAATCAGAGAAAGAAGTTCTTCCCAGCCATGCCAGCTCCGAATGCCTGCCATGGCATCCATACCCAGAAGAAAGCAGAAATCCTGCTCCGGATTTTCCTGCTGAAGTATTCTGACCGTATCCAGGGTATAGGAAGGGCCTTTGCGGCAAAGCTCCAGATCCGTTACCTTCAGACCAGGCTCCCCTTCAAGGGCCAGAGAAACCATATGGAGACGATCCTCAGCGGAGGCCAGATCCTTATTAGAGAACTTCCATGGAGGAACCCCAGCAGGCACAAAAAGCACCCGATCCAGCCCCCCTTTTTCCATAACCTCATGGGCAATACGAATATGTCCCATATGGATCGGGTTAAAGGTTCCGCCGAATATGGCTGTCTTCTCCCGTACTGCAGGCATCAGGCACGGACCTGCCCGTCTCCGAATACCACAAATTTTTCCGTGGTCAGCTCCACAAGTCCCATGGGACCATAGGCATGGAGCTTGGATGTTGAAATACCGATTTCAGCGCCCAGCCCCAGCTCCCCACCATCATTAAATCGGGTGGAAGCGTTTACCATTACAGCCGAAGCATCCACCTCCCGGATAAAGCGCCAGGCCCGGCTCCAGTTTTCTGTGATAATGCTTTCCGTGTGACCTGAATTATAAAGACTTATATGATCCATGGCATCATCCAGAGAATCCACCACCTTCACGGCAAGGATCAGATCCAGATATTCCGCTGGCCAGTCCCCTTCCGTCGCAGGCTCTGTATTTTTTACCAAAGTACAGGTTCTCGGGCAGCCCCGCAGAAGAACACCTGCTCCTTCAAGGGCCTCAGCTACCATAGGCAGAAAGGAGTCCGCTATCTTTTCATGCACAAGAAGAGTCTCAAGGGCATTGCATACACCGGGCCGCTGACACTTGGCGTTCAATATAATGGCCAGTGCCTTTTCCATATCCGCATCCACATCCACGTATATATGGCAAACCCCTTTATAATGTTTTAAAACCGGGATTCTGGAGTTTTCCGTCACAAAACGGATCAAACCCTCACCACCACGGGGAATGACAAGGTCTATGGATTCTTCCTGCTGCAACAGAAAAGGCAGAGCCTCCCTGTCCGTCATGGGAAGCACCTGAACCGCCTCGGCAGGAAGACCTGCCCCTTCAAGGGCTGCCTGCACCGTTTTTGCAAGGGCCATATTGGAATGAAAAGCCTCGGAACCACCCCTGAGAATAACGGCATTACCGGCTTTCAGGCAGAGGGCTGCAGCATCCACGGTCACATTGGGCCGGGATTCATAGATCATGGCAATGACACCCAGGGGAATACGCATTTTCCCCACCTGTATGCCACTGGGCCGCAAACGGACATCTCCCATGGTTCCTACGGGGTCAGGCAGCTGCGCCACTTCCCGGACACCCTGAATCATGGCATCCATGACCTTGTCCGAAAGGGTCAGCCGGTCCACCATGGCTACAGAAAGCCCCCGTGCTCTGGCAGCCTCCACATCTTTGAGATTTTCCTTCTGAATAGCATCCCTGCCTGAAGCAAGATGTTCAGCAAGTAGTTCTAAGGCCCGGTTTTTTACAGCTGTACCGGCTGCTGCTGTTTTTCTGGACGCTTTTCTGGCTTTCAGCGCCATATCCTGAATGATTTTTTCCATTAATATATCCTTCACCCATAGAATACTTCAGGGTTATTTTTCATCGGATGTAATGGCCAGATTATCCCGGTGCACCACCTCGTCATAGGGTTTGTATCCCAACGCCCCACGGATCTGTGCCGTTTTCAGGCCCATGATTTTTCTGACATCGGCGGAGGCATAATTGCAGAGCCCTACTCCGATCACATCCCCCTCCGTATCCATCAGGCGTACGGGAGCTCCCATGGAAAACTCACCCTCAACTCCCACAATGCCACCTGGCAGCAGACTTTTCCCACGCCTGAGTACGGCATCAGAAGCACCACTATCCAGCACAAGGTTTCCCTTGGGCTTGAGATTAAAGGCGATCCAGCACTTTCTGCTCCGAAGTTTTACAGTTCCTGGAACAAAAAAGGTACCCAGATCTTTACCCTTAAAAAGATCCGTAAGAACCTCAGGCCGGGTTCCCCTTGCAATCACCATGGGAATACCCGCCACCATGGTTTTTTTGGCAGCCCGGAGCTTACTTCCCATACCGCCTGTACCCAGGGCACCGGGAATATCACCTGCCAGCGCTTCAATTTTTTTCGTAATGGATCTGACTTCGGGAATGAGTTCGGCATCGCTGCTGGTTCTGGGATCCTTGGTGAAAAGCCCATCCATATCCGTTAAGTTGATCAGGATATCCGCATCCATAAGCAGGGTAATCATTGCGGAAAGATTGTCGTTATCCCCGAACTTGATCTCTTCAACGGCAACAGTATCGTTTTCATTAATGATGGGAAGAACACCCCAGTCGATGAGGGTATTTAGGGTATTTCTGGCGTTGAGGAAACGCCTGCGGTTGGAAAGATCTTCCTGGGTCAGCAGCACCTGAGCCACGGATTTGCCAAAGGTTTCAAAAACCTGCTCATACTCCATGATGAGGCCTGCCTGACCTACGGCTGCAGTGGCCTGGCGCTTTGGAATTTCAACGGGCCTTGAGGTAAGCTCCAGACGCCGCATCCCTGCAGCCATGGCACCGGAAGAAACGAGAATCACTTCACGCCCCCCTTGCATCAGCCCATGGATCTGCTGACTGATGGAGCGTAAAACTTCAACATTCAAACCACGGGAAGCGGTCAGGACATTACTGCCCACCTTGACCACAACCCGCCTGGCCTTTGCAAAGCATTGGGATCTATCCGTCATCTTCGCTGTTAATCTCTCGGGTCAGAAGCTCAAGAAAGGTATCCAGATTTTTACCTGTGGCTGCAGAAATCCCCACAACCCTGTATGGAGAAAAAAGGTCTTTGAAACGAAGAGCCTTTTCCCGGGCCTCCGGTATATCCATTTTATTGAGCACCACAAGCTGCGGCTTTTCGGCAAGCTTTTCACTGTAAAGCTTCAGCTCACGATTTATGGTTTCAAAAGCATGCAGAGGATTTTCCTCATCCATCTCCATGGCATCAATCACATGGACAAGTATACGGGTTCTCTCCACATGACGCAGAAAACGATGCCCCAACCCCACACCCTCATGGGCACCTTCTATGAGTCCCGGAATATCAGCCACCACAAAGGGCTCTCCCCAAGGGGGATTCACAACGCCGAGATTGGGCACAAGGGTAGTAAAGGGATAGTCCGCCACCTTGGGTTTTGCTGCGGAAATGGCCCTGATCAGAGTGCTTTTACCTGCATTGGGAAATCCTATGATTCCAACATCAGCTATAAGTTTCAGCTCAAGGCGCAGAAAAAGGTATTCCCCTTCCGTGCCTGGCTGGGCAAAGCGGGGAGCCTGATGGGTTGATGTCATGAAGTGACGGTTTCCCTTACCGCCCCTGCCACCTCTGGCAAGAAGGAAGGTCCCGTCATGGGTGTCCAGATCACAGATCCGCTCACCGGTTTCATTGTTCCAGACCACGGTACCCGTGGGCACCTCAAGGACCAGATCCTGCCCCCTGCGGCCGGAACAGTTGGACCCTTCTCCGGGCCGTCCCCGTTCCGCAGCATGGTGTTCCCTGTGGCGGAAACGGTAAAGCGTCCGTTTAGCATCGGACGCTTTCAGAATCACATCACCACCGTCTCCCCCGTCCCCGCCATCGGGGCCTCCCTTGGGAATAAACTTCTCCCTGCGAAAACTCACACAGCCACGACCGCCGTGGCCGGATTCAACGGTAATTTCTGCTTCATCTACAAATTTCACGCTTGGTATACGCTGACTTTCTTCCGGTCACGACCGTAGCGTTCAAAGGTCACCCTTCCGTCTGCCTTGGCAAACAAGGTGTAATCTTTGCCCATACCCACGTTCTCACCAGGATAAACTTTTGTTCCAACCTGACGGACGATAATGTTTCCCGCCTTCACAAGCTCACCGCCAAAGCGTTTTACGCCCCTGCGCTGAGCATTACTGTCACGACCGTTCCGGGTAGATCCGGCTGCCTTCTTATGTGCCATCTGACATGCTCCTTATCATCTTCAAAGAGATTCACGCAAAATTTTTGATCAGGCTTCAATGCGGTTAATACGCAGTGAGGTATAGGGCTGACGATGCCCCTGCATCCTGCGGTAACGCTTTCTCCGCTTATACTTGAAAACCAGCACTTTTTTGGCTTTATCCTGCTCCACGATGGTGGCGTGAACCGCTGCACCTTCAAGGATGGGCTGACCGATTTTCAGTGCATCCTCAATCCTGGCAAGCAGAACAGAATCCAGCACGACTTCGGTACCAACCTCTCCGGCAATTTTCTCAACCCTGAGGGTTTCCCCTTCAACTACCTTGTACTGCTTGCCGCCCGTTGCAACCACAGCATACGTCATGGGTGTATCTCCTTCATATTATAATGCATTCAAGACCTTTTTAACTTCACTTACTACTGTCCGTTTTTCCTTCAAACCCTCTTTCGGCTGCCTCCCTGGGGCCGGCGGTGCCACAGCGGATGGCTCCGAAAAATTCCTGGGTAACAGAACAGCACCCGCCGCATCATCTTCTGCGAACGGCAGACATTGCAATACCTCGGCCTTATACTGGTATTCCAATGCCTTTATTTTAAGCCTGTAGCCAAGAATCATCCACAGAATCCCGGCTGCAGTGCCACAAATCACAAGGAGGATACCCACCACCCTGAATACATCCAGAAAGGCAGTACCCGCATGATCCAGAAAAAACAGAATCTCATCCATACGATACAGCGCCCCTGCCGCAAGCCCCAGAAAAAGCATCATAAAAAGAAAAGGGATCTGCAAAAGGGTGTGCAACCATCCGGGGCTTTCCCCGGAAGCCGACTTTGACTTCAGGGATTCCTCACCGAAAAGAAAAAGATTAAAAGCACTTACCACAATACCCAAAAGAAAGGTCATGGCAAGGGGGGCAAGAAAAGCAAAAAGAAGATAGGTTTTCCATGGAAAGGGCTGGGTTCCATGCTCCTGCCGCCCTTCCCCCAGAAGCCCCAGCTGAAACATCCAGCAAGCTATAAAAATAGCCACCTCAATAAACATGACCAGATAAACAAACTTCTTGAAAAAAACCTTGACCTCATCCTTTGAAAAAAGACGGGCCATACCGGAAAAGCTCTGTTTTGATCGATATTTTCTTACATGATCATCGTCCATTTTCCCATCCCAAAAGGCTGGATTTCACATAAAAAACACCGGGTATCTATACGCCATCCCGGAGATGGGGTCAATCCTTCATTTTAATAAGACCCAAAAAGCCACAGAATTTCAAAGCCATGCAATGGACAGATGTTTTGTTAAAGCCACATGAACCCCAGACCTGCCCGGTGACATGTCAGCATCAGCGGAGAAAAAAACATGAACCCAACAGGGTTTCCGTACAGAAAAGCGGCGGTCCGAACCATGCCGGACCACCGCTTTTTTAATACCTGAACCACTTTTTTAACAAAAGTGGTAATTTATACATTTACTTCCGTCCGCTGTATGCCTGATATCCCATGGCAGCCGTCCGGTAAACCAGATGGGCCATCTTGGAAAAGGGAAGATAGGCAAAGAGATGAAAAATGGCAATGAGGTGGATGTAATAGGAAAGATAGCTCAGGAAAGCCACGCCCCCCAGACGGAACATCTGGGTAAACATCCCCGTCACGGCAACAACCATTATCACGCCCAGAATATACCAGTCTTTATAGGCGGATTTCTGATCCTTTCTGGCCAGACGGTTTTTCATCATCAGTGCAATACCAATGATCAGGGCCACACCGGAAACATTAGCCACCCACTTGATGGGGTTAAGCTGGCTGTAGGGCGTTGCCTGATGCAGAAAGTAAACACCGATGAAAACAAGACCCGTTACAATGGCAAGGCCAATGAAGGAGAAAAGCACCATCATATGGGCCGTTGCCCGCTCACGGTTCTCACCGCACTCGGAAAACTTCCTGTGCTTGCCGATGGTGGGCAGTATCTGCCAGATGGACTTTGCATATTCCACCCAGTCCAGATCCGTCCTTCTGGTTTTTCCTTCAAGGATGGCATTGGCGTGCATGTCCGCCACAAAGCGTTTTAAACCCAGACCAAAAACAATCACAACAGCCAGAGCAAGAGGAACAAAAACAATATCCACAAACCAGCTGGAGATAAAGTTGGAAGCAGCAATGCCCGGAACGGGAAGACCATCATGGGTATGATACCACATTTCTCCGCCAAAGATCTTTGCAAAAAACCCATGACCAAATACCGTCAGGAAAGCAAAGAAAGCAAAAATAGCAGCGGGAACAGCCGTCAGAATACCAAGCTTGCTACGGTCATTCACCATCTTTCCAATGAACTTAGGCTGGGCATACTCGCTAATGGCATAGGAACGGATAGCTCCCAGCACATCACCGGGTGCAGCGCCCCTCGGGCACATGGTGCTGCAATCTCCGCACTGGTGGCAAAGCCAGATATCAGAACTGCCAACCAGTTTATCCTTCAAGCCCCAGGAAGCAGCTATCATTTCCTTTCTGGGAAAAGGCTTTTCCTCCGGGGATATGGGACAGGCTACGGAACAGGTGGCACACTGAAAGCACTTTTTCAGGGTATCCCCGCCGAGGCCCACCACCTCGTTGATAAAGCCTAAATCCGGCTCTACCATATATTTCTGTGTCATCGACCTACCTCCTCAGAATTAAGATTGGGCAATTTGGGTTAAATGTATCAGAAGCCCTTGAAGGGGTTCGGACCCATTTCTTCAACTCTTGCCACAAACTTGTTTATCAGCTCCGGTGCCTTGTCATACTCATCAATGGCAATCTCGAACTGGGCAATGCGCTCATCTTCAAGACCAAGACTTGTGAGGGTATCCCCCATCTTGCTTGAACGCACATCCATCAGCTCGGAACCCTTGATAAAGTGACACTGATAGTCGTCACCATGTTTGCATCCCATCATGAATACGCCGTCCATACCCTGGGAAAGGGCATCTTTAATCCAGATGACGTTGACGGAACCCAGGCAGCGTACCGGAATAATACGCACATCCGCATGATAGGAAAGGCGATTCATAGCAGCCATATCCAGAGCCGGATATGCGTCATTTTCACAGACAAAACCCAGAATACGCATGGGAGGCTCATCAAAGTCCATATCCGAAGGAACCCAGACACTTTTTACCATGGAACCAACGGAATCAATGGAGTAGTCTGCAAAACCGATGATGCGTTCAGGGCAGGCACCCATACAGGTACCACAGCGGCGGCAACGGGTGGGATTGGGCTTGGGCGTACCGCGCTCATCATCATCCAGGGCACCAAAGGGACACTCTTCCGTACAACGCTTGCACTGGGTACAGCGCTGGAAGAAAAAGTCCGGGAAGGTCATGTCGCCGGAACGGGGGTGGACTGCCATACCGCGGTTGGAAGACTCCACGCACTGGATGGCCTTGAGGGCAGCACCCGTTGCATCTTCCATAGACTCTTCAATGGTCTGGCTTCTCCTGATGGCACCTGCGGCATACACACCGGTACGCTGGGTTTCATAGGGAAAGCAGATGAAGTTGGAGTCAGCATATCCGTCAAAGGATTTAATTTCCCGGAAACCGGGACCCTGACGATAGGCAAGGTTAACAACAGGATCATCTTTGGTAGCAGGAACCATACCAGCGGCAAGCACCACAAGGTCGGCTTTTATCTGAATTTCTTCACCCAGAAGGGTATTGGCGGCTGTGACCACAAGGCCATCGGCAGCACTTTCCACAGCAGTCACTTCTCCCTTGGTCATAAAGACGCCGGGATCCTGCTGCATGGATTTATAGAAATTCTCCTGAAGACCGGGGGTGCGCATGTGCTGGTAGATCACATAGGCCTTACCATCGGCATAGTCTTCCCGGACATATTTGGCCTGCTTAAGGGCCACCATGGAGGTGACGGAACCGCAGTAATCAAAGTCAGTATCATCCCCATCCTTACCGGGACTCTGGACAAAGACCACATTCTTGGCAGGACGCCCGTCTGAAGGACGAACCACCTTGCCTTCTTTGGCCATCATTTCAAACTGATGGTTGGTGATGACATCTGCATTACCCACTCCCAGATGTGCAAAGGCATCGGCATCCAGTTCCGCAGGACGCCAGCCCGCAGCAAGAATAACGGCTCCGTACTTGGTGCCATTGGGATCAAACTGCAGAACATCGGCACGACCCTCATTGATTTTTACATAAATCTCACGGATCTGATCCACATCCAGGGCCTTGCCGTTTTCATCGTAACGCTGGGCTTCGGGAACGGCCAGAGGCACGTCAAATTCAATTTTTTCACCGGGCTTTTTAAAGGTCACGGTGAAATCACCGGGCTGACCCGCAATACGGGCAACTACGGTTCCCGTTTTCACATCAATTTTAGAAGATGCTTCCACGGCCTTGATCTGATCACTTGCAACGGGCGGAATCAGAGACTCAAAGGGCATCTGTACGGGCATCTGCTTACGCATTTTTGCCGCATAACCACCCAGCACATCATCTTTTTCCACAATGGTCACTTCGTAACCGGCAGCAGCCGCATCCAGGGCAGCACCCATGCCTGTTACACCACCACCTATGACCAGAATCTTCTTGGAGAAGTTTTCCAGCTGATAGGGCTCAGGAATGGCAATCTTTTCTATGCGGGCCATTCCCATACGGATGTAGTCATCCGCCATCTGCTGAATACGGTCCAGAAAATACTCATCGGCCTTTTCATCGTCTGTGACAGGCCCGGGGAATTCTTCCCGCTTATGGCTCCAGACAACCCCTTCACGGAGATTCACCCTATCCACCACACAACCGTCAAACTTGAAAATATCAAAATTGACCCTGCGGGAGCAGGCGGCAATGGCCAGAGCATTAGTACCTTCAGCAATATCCGCCTTGATCAGCTTCAGACCTTCCTCGCCACAGAGGCAGGGATGATTTTTACAGTCAAAGCGTTTTTCTGCGGCAACAGCCTCAAGTTTTTCCACATTCAGCATTTCACCGATACCGCATCCGGTACAGATGTATACGCCATATTTCTTCTGCATGATGTCTCCCTCCTACCGCTTCACCAGGGTTTGAATCGCCTTGAGCGCCATACCCGTTGCATTCTGGTTGCTGGAGACCACGTCCGCCGGCTTGTTGGCACAGCCACAGGCGAACTGACCACCCCTGGTATAATCATTCACAATGAAGCCATCTTCGGTGAATACCAGATCCGCCTTGGGTTTCGCACCCGCCAGACTGGGCTCCATGCCCGTGGCAAGTACGGCCATATCCACAGCGCGGCTGCTTTTCTCACCGGTCACGGCATTCTCAGCGGTGACAAGAATTTTGCCGTCCTCTTCAGCCACTTCCGCTACCTTGCCCTTGATGAAAAAGACCTTGGGATCATCTTTTAGCATCTTGTAAAACTTCTCATAACGATAGCCGGGAGCCCGCAGATCAATATAATAGATGTAGACTTCCGCATCGGGATACTGGCTGCGGAGATAGGTGGCATGCTTGAGGGAAGCCATGCAGCAGATATAAGAGCAGTAGGACAGGTGATTTTCATCCCTTGAGCCTGCACACTGAACAAAGGCAACTGTCTCGGGAGCCTTTCCGTCGGAAGGACGGACAATCTTGCCTTCCGTAGGACCGTTTTTAGACGCCATGCGCTCCAGCATCATGTTTGTGATGATGTCGGGGTAACGGCCAAAACCGAGATTATCAATTTTTGCAGCATCATAGGGCTGCCAGCCCGTGGCCCATACAACGGAACCTACCATCAGGTTCAGGGTTTTCGGCTGCATGGCAAGGTCCACGGCACCATACTTACAGGCTTCCGCCGCCTTGGCTGCATCATCGGTTCCGATGATTTCCGGCGCTATTACATAGCGCTGGGGAAAAGCCATACCATGGGGAAGATAAGCTCCCTTGGTTTTGGACATGCCAAAATCAAAGGCATTATCAATTTCCGATGCGCAGGCTGTGCCGCATTCTCCACAGCAGGTACAGTTTTCATTGACATAGCGGGGGTTCACCTTGACCTGAACGGAATAAGCACCGGGCGTACCGGTTACGCTTTCCACCTCAGCAAGGGTCAGAACCTTGATACGGGCATTGTCACGAATTCTTTTGTAATTGATTTCAAGGCCACAGGTCGGTGGACAGAGTTTCGGAAAATACTGATTCAGCTGAGCTACACGTCCGCCCAGTGAAGCTGTTTTTTCCACAATGTACACGTCATAGCCGACTTCGGCGGCTTCGAGGGCCGTGGTAAGACCGCTGATCCCCCCCCCGACTACCAAAATGCTGCCAGCAGGGGCTGATTGTTCCAACGTCATGCTTTCCCTCCGTGATTTATTCGATCCCAGAAATAATCTCTAACAGTGGCACGGGCGAACAGGCTGCCTGCCATGCTCAGTGCCCACATATCCCAAGGCTTCATTTTTATGCCTGAAGCCCTCGGATAATTGGGCACATACCCGAAAAAACCACAAAACCCTTATAAAGGGGATGTTAACAAAAACCTCCTGGCCCCGGGATTCCGGAGACCAGGAGGCAAGTACTATCCGACTACATCACAGATAAAACGTGATTACATCGGGATGATGCGGTGATAAGGAACTTTCTTCATGCTCCACTCTTTGGTTTCTTTATTGTACGTGGAGTTAACAAAGCAGAACCAGTTCTCATCGTCCTGACCCATGAAGTCTGTTCTGTAGTAGAAGCCGGGGAAACGGGTTTCCTTACGGAACATGATGTGGCGTGTATGGGCTTCTACCGTATAAATACGGTGGAAGATTTCCCAGCAGCGCATCAGTTCGTGAAGGTCACCAGCCGCCAGATGCTCACAGTCTTCGTGCATCATCTGGAAGAGTTCCATCAGGGTCTCAAGAGAAGACTGATTGAGGCAGTAGTAAGATCCAACACCACCACCATACTCGTTGGTGGCTTTCATCAGACGCATGGTCATACCCGCAGGCTTGCAGAATTTGGGGTTGACGTCTTTGTCTGTGGAATAATCTTTGTGTGCAAACCAGGTTTTAACGGGCTTCCATACAAGATCTGCTGCTTCCTGAGGTGTCATTTCTGGCTCAGGCTTATAATCAGCATGGTTCTTAACCCATTTTACCATCATCTTGGCAGCAATACGGCCTTCAGCATGGGAACCGGAAGAGAACTTGTGACCGGAGCAGCCAATGCCATCGGCAGCGGTAAAGAGACCTTTAACGGTGGTCATCTGGTTGTAGATAACACCATTGTCGCCCCACTTGTAATCTTCGGGAACCCAGTCTTCGTTGGGACCAGAAACCCAGATACCGCAGCAGCCGGAGTGGGAACCAAGAAGGTAGGGTTCTGTGGGCAGAATTTCAGAATCTTTTTTCTCAGGTTCGGTGTTGGTGGCGCACCACAGGTTAGCCTGACCACAGGTCATATCCAGGAAGTCTTCCCATGCTTCTGCTTCCAGATGCTTGAGTTCCTTCTTGTCCATGGTTTCACCAAGCTTCTGAAGAGCCTTGGAGGTAACCATCATGATGGGACCACGACCGTTCCTCACTTCGTTCATCAGAAGGTGGTTACGCAGACAGGTAGGAGTAATGGGCGCAGTACCGTAAGGAGCGTACTTGGCCAGCTCGTCCTTGGCATCCTGGGAAGCTGCATAGTTTTCACCAAGAGAGTTTTCAAGATGGGCTTTGAACAGAAGGAACCATGCACCAACAGGACCGTAACCGTCCTTGAAACGGGCAGGCGTGAAGCGGTTTTCCATCATGGAAAGCTCAGCACCGGCACGAAGAGCCATGGTATAGGTGGAGCCGGCATTCCATACGGGATACCATGCACGTCCTTTACCTTCACCTACGGAGCGGGGCTGATAGATGTTTACAGCGCCACCACAGGCAACCAGCATGGTGTTGCACTTGATGTAGTATACCTTGTTCTCACGGGTGGAGAAACCAACGGCACCGGCAATGCGAGTGGGATCATTCTTGTCACGGAGCAGTTCAACGATGAATACGCGCTCAAGAATGTTTTCTTCGCCAAGGGCTTTTTTAGCAGCTTCAGCAACGATGCGCTTATAGGACTCACCGTTGATCATGATCTGCCATTTACCGGTACGTACGGGCTTGGCACCATCCTTCAGAAGACCGATTTTAAGACCTTTTTTACCATCAAGGTTCTTGTTTTCGGCATCTTTTTTCCAGATGGGCAGACCCCACTCCTCGAACAGATGAACGGAGTCATCCACGTGGCGGCCCAGGTTGAAGATAAGGTCTTCACGAACAATACCCATAAGGTCGTTACGGACCATGCGCACATAGTCATCAACCTTATTATCACCAATATAGGTATTGATGGCGGAAAGACCCTGTGCAACGGCACCGGAGCGCTCCAGAGCCGCCTTGTCCACCAGAAGAATACTGGTGTTATCATCGGCCCATTTTTTAATTTCAAAAGCAGCACCGCAGTTAGCCATGCCACCACCAACGAGAAGGATATCAACTTCTTTCTCGATGATCTCAGGATTTTCAACGCATTTCAGTTCGCCCGCGGGCTGATTCGGCAATGCCATTGTATAGCCTCCCTAAACGATTCTAGTTAAGGAATGATGTTTAAATACGATAACCCCAGTCTTTTTCAGATCAGGATTTCCATACAGGAGGTGCTTCTGGAGCAGCCTGCTTGAATCCGGTTTCCTCTTCCGTGAACAGGAATTCAGAATCAAGATCCTTGCCCTTGGCACCTTCGTATGCATTGGCAGTACCTTCAGCAGTAGTCCGGATGGGGAACTTGAAGCGCTTCACAACGCCGTTCCGGAACTTACAGGTCCACATAATGTCTTCGGTACCCATCATGGGGACAAGATCGGAACCCATGGGAACGAAGTCAGAATAGCCGCGAACGCCAATGGCCTGGTTCGGGCAAATTTTGATACAGGAGAAACACTCCCAGCATGCATCCGGCTCCTGGTTGTAGGCCTTCATGGCGTTGGGATCCAGCACCATAAGGTCATTGGGGCAGATGTACATGCAAGCAGTTTTCTCTCCGCCTTTGCATCCGTCACATTTTTCTGCGATTACAAAGCTTGGCATTTACAATACCTCCCTAAGTTGTACGTTGAACCAAACTCCTAACGATAAACAATCCGGCCGGCACACATACCATACCGGAGACCAAAAACCTTTATTATACCCTATGCAGCCCAGAAACAATCCGGGAGGAATATACGGAAAAAAATCCGACTATCATCCCTGACCATCAATGAGCAGAACATCAGCACACATCATAAAGAACACCATTTCCGATAAAAAACCGGAAAGCAATCATATTCCCTGCAAAGTACTGTAAAAATAAGACTCAAAATACTTTTTGCTTTTATATCAATAAGATACATCAAGACCAATTGAATTGCGAAGTTAACACCTGTAAAGTAGATTTGTCAAGCAAATTCTCCATGAGGGTTTCCTCATCCCCTTAAAAGACAAAAAAATATGCAGAAAAACACAATATGTGCAACATAGACAATAAGGTGAAACAATATACAGGAGTCAGCCAGCAACAAAAGAAACATTGTTCCCATAGCAAACGAGCGGTCAAAGAATACTGCCGGAAAATCTGACCACAGCCCTGACATCTCCCTGATTAGTTTTGCGATATTTTTTTTGTCTTGGCGAAACAGGTTTAAGCGTCGTACAAAGATTGTTTGAATTTTACTTTTTATTAAACATAACCATAAGGCTTTTAAAATGAATGAAAACTCCAGCGGCAGCCTGCAGCCCATCGCTCCTGACCAGCTCCTGTGTTTTGACTGCCACGCAGGACAGCCCTGCTTCAACCAGTGCTGCCGTGACATAAGCCAGTTTCTCTATCCATATGACATTCTCCGCCTCAAAAAAAATCTCAATATAAAGACGTCTGATTTCCTTGCAAGCTACTGCACCATCCATGACGGAGAAAGCAGCGGCCTTCCGGTTGTTTCCCTCAAGCTGGACGAGTCCAATCAACATGCCTGCCCCTTTCTTGGGGAAAATGGCTGCTGCGTATACGAAGACCGCCCGGCAGCCTGCAGAATATTCCCCCTTGCACGGGGGCTGGTGCGTGACAGGGCAACAGGAAGCCTTCAGGCCCACTATGCCCGTATTCCTGACCCTGTGTGCAAAGGCTTTGAATCCAAAAAAAACAATACACTCAAAGAATGGATTGCAAGCCAGGAAATGGAAATCTATGACAGAATGAATGATGCCATGATGCCCCTGATCAGCCTGAAAAACCGGCTGATGCCCGGTGCTCTCCAGCCGGAGCAGAGACATATTTTCATACTGGGCTGCTACAACCTCGATGACTTCCGCAAGGCAGTCTATGAAAGCGGAGAGCTGCAGGGAATTTTCCCGCATCAGCGGCTGACTGGCGCAGAAAACAGCGAGGAAGAACTCCTGCTGCTAGCCATGGACTGGGTCCGCCACCGCCTCTTTGGCACAGCTCTTTAATACCACTTCCGGGACTAAATCTACCCGAAAACCAATACTTCACCACAGACGGGTATATATGGTACTTCAATTTTTATAAAATACCCTTACCACCTCCCTGAAAGGCTAAATCCATGAACCTGAAAGGAAAAGTTGCCCTTGTTCCCGGCTCGGTACGGGGGATCGGCAAAGCCATTGCCCTGGATCTTGCCACCCGGGGAGCTTCCCTGGCTCTGACCCGCTTTGACTGGCCCGAAAACTTCCATGAGATGGAGGCGGACTTTGCCAGGATCGGCACTCCTTTTCGGATTTTTAACATTGACCTGCGCAGTACTGGTGCCATTACTGGTCTCATACAGGAAATTCATTCCCACTTCGGCCGACTGGATATTCTCATCAACAATATCGAGCGGGGCGGTATGCCAGTAGTACATGGAAAATACACAGAAAAGCAGTGGGATCTGGAACAGGAAACCACCCTTCGGGCCAAGCAGTGGCTGGCAGAAGCGGCCCTTCCCCTGCTCAAAGCTTCCGGAGAAGGCTGCCTGATCAACATCTCTTCCATTGCAGCCCTCACTGGACGTTCGGGACCGGCAGGCCTGCTATTCAATGAGGGCTATGCTGCGGCAAACCGGGGAATCTCCATCCTCACGGAAACCTGGGCCAGAATGGGAGCGCCTGAGGTACGGGTCAATGAGCTTATGCTTGGCCTTGTGGAAACCCGCCACGGACCCAAAACCAGAGGATGGGGACTACTAAGCCCGGAACAGCAGAAAGCCCTCACAGACCACACCCTTCTGGCCCGCACAGGCCTGCTGGAAGACGTGGTCCGGGCTGTCCGCTTTCTTGTTATGGATGCCCCCTTCATGACCGGCAGCATCCTGCGCCTTGACGGCGGTTATATCCTTGGCGGAGACAGGGTTCCACCAATGCCCATAGGCGTGGAGTAGTTTTTTTTATATAAATAAGGAGAGGTATTAAACAGAAATTCTTCAACACCGCAGGCCCCATGATCAAAAATGATCATTACTGCATTCCTCCCCTTTTGCGCATCAACCGGGAAGATACAAAAGGCCTGCCCTGGCAAGGAAAATCACCCGTAAGGATAAAAAAGCCAGAAAAATTATAAGCCTTACCATTGATATGGAACGCTACCGCAAGGCAGGGGAAAGACTGTTCCAGTCACGGGCCACACACCTGGACCAGCTGGATGCTGAAAAAGCCGGAAAACTGATAATTGAAAAAAGGGCTATCCCATGAAAAAACTTCCCATTGGTATCCAGAGCTTTGAAGCCATACGTTCGGAACCCCATTACTATGTGGACAAAACCTTTTTCATAAAAAAACTAATGGATACTGGAAAATACTATTTCCTTTCAAGACCCAGACGCTTTGGCAAAAGTCTTTTTCTGGACACCCTCAGGCAGGCCTTCCTTGGAAAAAAAGAATACTTTAAAGGACTTTTCCTTGAAAACAAATGGGACTGGAACATTTCTTATCCCGTCATCCGCATCAGCTTCGGCTCCGGTGTTTTTAGATCATTAGAAGAACTAAGAACAAAAATCGATTCCATTCTCATGGATATCAAAAATGAATTTCAAATCGAATATGAAAAAACAGCCGTCAACGACCGCCTCATGGAAGCAATTGTCAAAATTACCCGAAAAACCGGCCTGAATGTGGTCATTCTGGTGGATGAATACGACAAACCCATCCTGGACTGCATTGAAAACAAAGAACTTGCCATAAAAATCCGGGAAGAACTCAAAAACCTATACTCTGTTTTCAAGGATGCGGACGCCCACTTAAAGTTTGTTTTCATTACAGGAGTCAGCAAATTCTCCAAGGTTTCCCTTTTCAGCGGACTGAATAACCTCAATGATATCACCCTGGATGCCCGGCACAGCCATATATGCGGCTACACCCATGATGAAGTGGAAGAGGTATTCCAAGATCAGATGATTTCTGTAAACAGAGAAAAATTCAGGGCCTGGTACAACGGCTATGCCTGGCTGGGGGAAAAGGTGTACAACCCCTTTGATGTGCTCCTTTTTTTCGACAAAAAGGAGTTTCAGCCCTACTGGTTTGAAACGGCAACCCCCACCTTCCTCATTCAGCTCATGGGAAAGCAGCAGTATTTTGTTCCTTCCATGGAAGACATCGTGCTGGGAAGAGAGCTCATCGGCTCCCTTGATGTGGACATGATCTATGTGGAAAACCTGCTCTTTCAGACGGGATATCTCACCATCAAGGAAAAAATGCCCGGAGAAGGCATGATCCGCTTCAGGATGGGATACCCCAACCTTGAGGTCAAATACAGCCTCACCAATTATTTTTTAAACTATCTGGTTCAGGACTACCGAAAAAAAGAAATCATCCGCAGCAGCCTCTACACCTGTTTTGAACAGGAAAAGCCAGAAACCATGAAGGATCTGTTCCAGAGCTTTTTTGCATCCATCCCCCACGACTGGTACAGAAAAAACCAGCTGGCTGGCTATGAAGGATACTATGCCAGCATTTTCTACTGCTACTTTGCCGCATCAGGATTTGATGTGAAGGCAGAAGATGCCACAAGTCATGGACGCATGGACATGAGTGTTTTTTACAAAGATACCGTGTATATTTTTGAATTCAAGGTGATAGAAAACAGCACCAAAGGCACTGCCATGGAACAGCTCCATAAAAAACAGTACCACCGCAAATACACCAAAGAGGGCACCTGCATCTATCTCATTGCCGTGGAGTTTTCTGAAAAAGAGCGCAACATCAAAAATTTCACCGTGGAAAAACCAGCAATTCCATGAACAATGGGAGGCAATCACATCACCCGGCCTGAGCAGGCAAACAACAAAACAGGAGAGGCTCCATGCAGAAATTCTTCAACACAGCAGGCCCCATGATCAAAGAAGATAATTACTGCCAATTAGTCGGATCAGAAGAAATGCACCTCGTGATTTTCAACCGAAGCCCTGAAGTTCCGCGAGATTAAAAGATATGGCATAAAACGGCCAGTCTTGAAAATCAGCAGATTAAAATCTGGAGATACTAAAATAATTGAGCATTAAGAATTGAAATAAAGGGCTATCCCATGAAAAAACTCCCCATTGGCATCCAGAGCTTTGAAAAAATCAGAGAAAATCCCGGAGAATACTACTACGTGGACAAAAGCTCATTTGTGAAGGAACTTTGCCTTCAGGGGGGCGGTTATTATTTTCTTTCAAGACCCAGACGCTTTGGCAAAAGTCTTTTTCTGGACACCCTCAGGCAGGCCTTCCTAGGGAAAAAAGAATATTTTAAAGGGCTTTTCCTTGAAAACAACTGGGACTGGAACACTTCATATCCCGTCATCCGCATCAGCTTCGGCTCCGGTGTTTTCAGGTCATTAGAAGAACTCAAGGAAGCTCAGGAAGAAATTCTTGTAAGAAACTGCCGGGACAATGGCGTTTCCCTGCCAGAAGCGCCAAGCCTTAGAGGCAAATTCCTTGACCTGATTGAAAAGCTTCACAAAACTACACAGCAGCCGGTTGTGGTGCTGGTGGATGAATACGACAAACCCATCCTGGACTGCATTGAAAACAAAGAGCTTGCCGTAAAAATCCGGGAAGAACTCAAAAACCTATACTCTGTTTTCAAGGATGCAGACGCCCACTTAAAGTTTGTTTTCATTACAGGAGTCAGCAAATTTTCCAAGGTTTCCCTTTTCAGTGGGCTGAATAACCTCAATGATATCACCCTGGATGCCCGATACAGCCATATATGTGGCTACACCCATGATGAGGTGGAAGAGGTATTCCAAGATCAGATGATTTCTGTAAACAGAGAAAAGTTCAGGGCCTGGTACAACGGCTATGCCTGGCTGGGAGAAAAGGTGTACAACCCCTTTGATGTGCTGCTTTTTTTCGACAAAAAGGAATTTCAGCCCTACTGGTTTGAAACCGCAACGCCCACCTTCCTCATTCAGCTCATGGGAAAGCAGCAGTATTTTGTTCCTTCCATGGAAGACATCGTGCTGGGAAGAGAGCTCATCGGCTCCCTTGATGTGGACATGATCTATGTGGAAAACCTGCTCTTTCAAACGGGATATCTCACCATCAAGGAAAAAATGCCCGGAGAAGGCATGATCCGCTTCAGGATGGGATACCCCAACCTTGAGGTCAAATACAGCCTCACCAATTATTTTTTAAACTATCTGGTTCAGGACTACCGAAAAAAAGAAATCATCCGCAGCAGCCTCTACACCTGTTTTGAACAGGAAAATCCAGAGGCCATGAAGGATCTGTTCCAGAGCTTTTTTGCATCCATCCCCCACGACTGGTACAGAAAAAACCAGCTGGCTGGCTATGAAGGATACTATGCCAGCATTTTCTACTGTTACTTTGCAGCATCAGGATTTGATGTGAAGGCAGAAGATGCCACAAGTCATGGACGCATGGACATGAGTGTTTTTTACAAAGATACCGTGTATATTTTTGAATTCAAGGTGATAGAAAACAGCACCAAAGGCTCTGCCATGGAGCAGCTCCATAAAAAACAGTACCACCGCAAATACGCCAAAGAGGGTACCTGCATCTATCTCATTGCCGTGGAGTTTTCTGAAAAAGAGCGCAACATCAAAAATTTCACCGTGGAAAAACCAGCAATTCCATGAATAATGGCAGGCAAACAAAGAAAACAAAAATGGAGAGGCTCCATGCATAAATTCTTCAGCACAGCAGGTCCCATGATCAAAGAAGATCATTACTGCATTCCTCCCCTCACACGCATCGACTGGGAAAATATACAGGATCTTATCCACACCAAACGCTACTTTATTCTCCATGCCCCAAGGCAGACGGGAAAAACCTCCACAATCCTTGAAATCATTCAGTTTATAAATGAAAGAAACTAGTACACGGCCCTTTATGCCAATATTGAAGCAGCCCAGGCGGCAAGACATGATATCAGCCGGAGCATTCCCACGACCTGCCTGCGGCAAGGTTCCAGATCTTAACACCCCTTTGCCTTACAAGAATTTTCATGGCTTCCACATGAAACAGAAATTTTACACAGCCCCTCTTTTCATCCCCCAAAGCTCCTGCTATTCTAATTTCCATGAAAAAGAAAAAGCAGGACACTTATCTGGATGATCTCCTGAAGAGCAACCCCCATGATGCTCTGGCAAARAGAATCCTTGGCMAAAAAAGCMATGCCGTGGATTTTTTCAAAGTCATGCTGCCAGAAGAGGTGGTTGCACTTCTTGATATGGAGACCCTCAAGGCTGAAAAGGACAGCTTTGTCAGCCCAAAACTTCGGAGTGCCTTCAGCGACCTTGTRTTCAGCGTAAAACTCAAAGACAGCAGGACAAAGGCTTTCCTCTACACACTCATTGAACACAAAAGCCAGCCCGATATCTGGTACATCCTCCAGATACTCAAATATATGAGTGCCGTATGGGAAAGCTTCCACAGAAATAMCCCGGATAAACTTCTGCCCCCCATCCTTCCCCTTGTCGTTTATCACGGCAGGGAAGGATGGCTTTCAAGGGATATTGTGGATCTGCTGGACGGTGGTCATCCAAACATCTTCCGRCCCTTCACACCACAGTTMCATACCCTGCTTTGTGATGTCAGCACCCTTGACCCCAATACCCTCCAGCACAATATTGTGCTAAAGGTTTTCTTAAAGATTCTGGGTTCCGTCATGGGGCCTGAAATCAAAGATGATCTCCCTGAGATGATTCAGATGCTGACTAAAATGATGGAGCCCGGCAAAACGACACTGGAATACATAGAAATTTTTCTGCGCTACGTCATCTCGGCAAGCCAGGACATTGACGAGGCCACCATTGAAAAGGCCCTCGAAAACAGCGGATACATGGAGGTGCTTATGCCCACATTGGCCCAAAAATGGATTGAAGAAGGCATGATTATGGGTGAACAAAGAGGCCTGATTATGGGCGAACAGAGAGGTGAACAAAGAGGCCTGAAAATAGGAGAGCAGAAAGGCCTGGTACGCCTGATGCGGGAAAAGTATGAAACCATCATGAGTCTCCGTGAATTCCATATGAAACCTGAGGATATTGCCAGAGCTACCAGGCTTACCCCTGAAAAGGTCAGAGAGATTCTTGCTGCCGGTGACAAGGGCTTGGATCTTCTCATAAGCGATAATACCACCAAACACTAGCCTGTATGAGCAAAAAGGCTATTTGCGAGGGCATCAAAGATAGAATTATCAAAAATTTTGAAGTAAGATGCTTCCATGAAAGAAAGTAAACTCTCCATACTGGCATCCGCCTCCTTGCCACCGACCCTTAATGCTGAAAGCCCTCCTCCAGGGCATCAGAAAAAATACATGGACCTGCTGAAAAACATCATCCTCTCCAGAATCAACCATAAGGAGGTCATGATTTTTCTCTTTGGTTCCAGGGTTTCCGGCAAGCATGGCAGCCGGGCCGGTGTGGATATCGGCTTTCTTTCCCAGGAAAAACTGCCTGCACCTCTGCTTCATGCTCAGGGAAAAGGACATGCCGGAACTGCTTCTGACGGATCATCTTGCCCTGCATTTCCTTGAACTTCCAAAGATTACTGATTACAATGTGGAAAAGACCATAGACATGTGGCTCTATTACCTCAAAAATGAAGGCCAGAGCAGGGAGGATAAAATCATGGAAACCATCTTGAAGAACAACCCCCACATCGCCAGCGCCAGAGAAAAGTATATCAAGTTCACCCAAGACGAGCATATGCGTGAAGCCTATGAATCCCACCTCAAATGGAAGCGGGATCAAAAGACGGATCTGCTTTATGCTGAAAAGAAGGGACGACATGAAGAGAAGTTTGAAACCATCATGCGTCTTTCCAAGCTCAATCTAAATCCCCATGATATTGCCGTAGGTGTTGGCCTTACCCCTGAAAAAGTCAAAGAAGTCCTTGCTGCAGGGGATAAGGGGTTGGATCTGCTTGCGGGCAAAGAATAGTTGGGGGGCTAAAACGAAGGCCAGAGCAAGCAGGAAAAGGTGATCATAAAATCTGGTACAGTCCCCAAACAAACTTCCTCTTTGTGCTGGGTCATGATATCTGATCAATACACACAACCAATGCAGTACTCAAACAGGCTTGCCTAAACAAAAAATTCTAAGCACACAATAAACCCACTGAAAAACCAAATTCCTGGCCCGCTTATTGCAAATTATTCTCACAGACGTAAACGATACCAAAGGGAGCGCAGCCATGTTCGATCAAAAATCCATCCTCATCACAGGCGGTACCGGCTCCTTTGGGAAACAGTACACAAGAACCCTGCTCTCCCGCTACACTCCCTCCCGCATTGCCATCTATTCCCGAGACGAACTCAAACAGTATGAAATGGCTCAGGAATTTGATGATCCCTGCATGCGCTTTTTTATCGGAGATGTGCGGGACAAGGAGCGCCTCACCATGGCCATGCGGGGCGTGGATATTGTAATCCACGCAGCAGCCCTCAAGCAGGTGCCTGCTGCGGAATACAACCCCATGGAGTGCATCAAAACCAATATCAACGGTGCCCAGAATGTCATTGAAGCGGCCTTCGCCAATAATGTTTCCAAGGTCATAGCTTTGTCCACGGACAAGGCCGCCAACCCCATTAATTTATACGGAGCCACCAAACTGGCCTCGGACAAGCTCTTTGTGGCCGCCAACAATATGGCAGGGGGTCATAAAACCGTCTTTTCCGTGGTCCGCTACGGCAATGTTGTGGGCTCCAGAGGCTCTGTGGTACCTTTTTTTAAAAAACTCATTGAAGAAAAAAGTGACCACCTTCCCATTACAGATCCCCGCATGACCCGTTTCTGGATTACCCTGCAACAGGGCGTTGATTTTGTTTTGAAAAACTTTGAACGCATGCGGGGTGGAGAAATCTTTGTTCCTAAAATTCCGTCGGTCCGCATCACGGATCTGGCAGAAGCCATGGCTCCCGATCTGGAGCAGCGCATCATTGGTATCCGACCCGGAGAAAAAATACATGAAACCATGTGCCCTGAAGACGACTCCCACCTGACACTGGAATTCCATGATCATTATGTCATCCGGCCCACCATCATTTTCTCCAACCGGAACAATATCTTTGATGTCAATATGCTGAGGGAGGAAGGCCAGCCCGTACCGGAAAATTTTGCCTACAACTCCGGCACCAATCCGCACTTTCTTTCCGTTGAGGAAATTGGTGCCTTCAACCATCTGGCGGAACTGGATTATTGAGCATCGCAGCAAAGGAAGATTTCATGCAGCATTACCGTGCAGCCCTCTGCGGCCTTGGCAACATCGCCTGGCGTTTTGACCACAATTCCACAAAGCCAGTCCGCCTTTCCCACGCAGGGGCTTTTCTTGCCAATACACGCATCCGGCTTGCCGGAGGCTTTGACCCGCAAGCCCGCGAGCGGGAGGCCTTCACCAAAGCGTTAAAGCAGCCCGCCTTTGAAAACCTGGAAGCCCTGCTTGCGGAAAAACCAGACATCGTCAGCATCTGCTCTCCGGCTCCCTTGCACTTTGAACAGGCCATGGCCTGCATGGAAAAGGCCGTGCCCATGATCTGGCTGGAAAAACCCCCGGCCCTGAGCCTTGGGGAAATGGATGCCCTCATCCGGGCTTCGGAGCAAAGGGGCAATACCCTCCTTGTCAATTACCAGCGGCGCTACCTGCCTTCCTATCAGGAGATGAAAAAAGCGCTCACGGAAGAAACCTTAGGCCCCTGCAGGCATATCCGGGCCGTGTATTCCAGGGGGCTGGAAGCCAACGGCTCCCACATGCTGGACATGATCTTCTTTCTCACGGAAGACAGAATGAGGGCAGAACTGCTCTGGGTATCCGGCAAAGGAGAAAGCCCCTCCTTCGGTTTCCGCCTGAAGACCCAGTCTGAAATTGAAAGCACCCCAAACGGCATGCCTCACCCCGCCCCTCTTCCAGAGGGAGACAAAGGGCCTTGCGGTTTCAGAAAACTCCCTGAAGATGTGGAAGTATCGGTGACGGGCATGGATCTTTCTTACCACAACATCGACATGGAGCTGACCTGTGAGCAGGGCCGCCTTTCCATCCTGCACGGCGGCATGACAGCCCTTTTGGAAAAAAAGGAAGAACACGAATATTTCAAAGGCTTTTTCCGGCTCAAACCCGATCCAGAGGCTTTCCTCACCAGACTTTCCGGCATTACCGGAGCCATGGAAAACGCCCTTTCAGATCTCATGGAAAGTCATGAAAAGAAGCGGCCTCCCCTCAGTACCCTCCGCTCTTCCCGCAAAACCATGGCCCTCATGGAAAGGGTACGCCACTTCCAGAAGACGGGGAGGGCCCTGTGATTCTTTTTGCCGGAGGCGATGTGGGAGGATGCCGGGCACTGCTGCCCGTCATCCATGCCTGTGAAGAAAGAAACCTTCCCTTTGCGGTGCTGGCCCACGGGCATATGCTTAAAGAAAGTGCCCCGGACTGGCCCATGCCTGCCCCCCCGTCGGATAAAGATTCTCTGGAAGACTGGCTTGGCAGCAGGGGAGTTACCCTGATACTTTTCGCTTCCAGTGTCCATGATACCCTGTCCCTTACCCTTGCAAGGGCAGGCCAAAGGGCAGGACTTCCCGTCATCCACGTGCTGGACAACTGGTCGAGTTACCGAAACCGTCTTGAAAACGACGGCCTCCCCCCCTTCATGCCGGATCATTATGCCCTCATGGATGAGATGGCCCTCAAAGTCGCCATGGAAGAAGGGCTTCCGGAAGAAATTCTCGTCGTCACAGGCCAGCCCGCACTGGCAGGTTTAGCGGACAGCGCCGCCCGCCATCCAGTGCCAGCCCCCAAAAAACCTTTCTCCCTTCTTTTTGTTTCCGAACCTGCGGAAGCGGATCAGGGCAGAGACTCCAGCAACCCCGCCTTCAGGGGCTACACGGAAAAGGATGTCTTAGGCCTTCTCTGCGCCGCCCTTCAGCCCTGGACGGAAAATCTTTTTCTCCATCTTCTGCCCCATCCCCGGGAAGAACGATCCGGCCTTGTGGATATCTGGGAAAAAAACCGGGGCGGACTAAAGGGCCGGGTTCTGGATCAGGCCACAGCCCATGGCCGGGAGGAAGTGCTGAAGGCGGACGGCATCATGGGCATGACCTCCATCCTTCTCTATGAAGCCTGGCTTCTCGGAAAACCCGTACTGAGCTTTCAGCCAGATCTCCGTCAAAAAAGTCTGGCCCAGCTCGCTTCCCGGCCCGGTGTCTTTTTCACGGATAAGAAGGAAGAACTTCCCCGACTTCTTTCCCTGTGGCTGGACACGCCCTTTCACAAGCCTCCCCTTCCAAGGGATGATCTCACCCGGCACAGCCAGGCAGCTTCCCGCATCCTGGATCTGGCCATGACCTGCCTGAAAAAAACCCAGGTACCCACGAGGACACCATGACCATTGCCATAATACCCGCAAGGGGGGGGAGTAAACGCATCCCCTTAAAAAATATCCGGCCCTTTGCCGGAAAACCCATGATTGCCCACAGCATTGAGGCGGCAAAACAGGCAGGGGTTTTCGACCGCATTCTCGTTTCTACGGATTCTCCTGACATCGCAGCCATTGCCCGTGAATACGGGGCGGAAACCCCCTTTGTGCGGCCTCCGGAGCTTTCCGACGATCACACGCCCACAGCACCCGTTCTCCTTCACTGCCTTGAATGGCTGAAGGAAAGGGGAGAAACTCCAGCATCCGCCTGCTGCATCTACGCCACAGCCCCCCTGATTCAGGCCCGCCACATCCGTGAAGGCCATGAAACCCTTACAAAAAACGCCGTTTCTTCCGTTTTTTCCGTCACAAGCTTTCCCTTTCCCATTTTCAGGGCCCTGCACATAACCCAGACCGGGCACCTTGCCATGTTCTGGCCGGAGCATGAGCTCACCCGCTCCAACGATCTAGCCGAAGCCTTCCATGATGCAGGACAGTTTTACTGGTTTGACTGCAGAAAATTCATGGAAAGGCCGAAACTCTATACAGCCGATGCCCTGCCCGTGATTCTGCCCCGGCATCTGGTTCAGGACATTGACACGGAAGAAGACTGGCAGCGGGCGGAATATCTGTTTCAGGCCATCCACCTTTCCGGAGAAAAGAAAGGGACCACCCCATGACCCTTGCCATTCACGGCGGAAACCCTGTGCGCACCCGCCCCTTTCCCCGCCACAGAACCATCGGATCCGAAGAAAAGGAAGCCGTCTGCCGGGTGCTGGATTCCGGTGTGCTGTCCAAATACCTCGGATGCTGGCACGAGGATTTCATGGGCGGCCATGAAGTCCGGGCACTGGAAGAAGAATGGGCGGCTTATTTCGGCGCCCGCCACGCCATTGCCGTCAATTCCTGCACCTCCGGGCTGTTCTGCGCCGTAGGGGCCATCGGAACGGAACCGGGAGATGAGATCATCGTCCCGCCCTACACCATGAGTGCCACCGCCGTAGCCCCCCTCATTTACAATGCCGTTCCCGTTTTTGCGGACATTGAGGCGGACTGTTTCTGCCTCGATCCTAAGGAAGTGGAAAAAAAAATCACAAAGCGCACCCGCGCCATCATGGTGGTGGATCTCTTCGGCCAGCCCTCTGATGCGGAAGGCATCCATGCCCTGGCCCGTAAAAATGGCCTCCATGTCATCGAGGACACGGCCCAGGCACCGGGCGCCCTGTATCAGGGAAAACCCGCCGGAACCCTGGGCCACATCGGCGTATTTTCCCTCAACTACCACAAGCACATCCACTGCGGCGAAGGCGGGGTTGTGGTCACAGACGACGATACCCTTGCGGAAAGAATCCGCCTCATCCGCAACCATGGGGAATCCGTGGTGGAAGGCATGGGTACGGCAAACCTTGTCAACATGGTGGGGTTCAATTTCCGCATGACGGAAATGGAAGCCGCCGTGGCCCGCTGCCAGCTTCACAAACTGGAAGGACTTCTTGAAAAGCGTCTGGAAAACTGCCGCTACATGACCGAAGGCCTTTCCCAAATCCCCGCCATCACAGCGCCGGTCATCCGTGAGAACTGCAGACACGCCTTCTATGTCCATGCCTGCAAATTTGACGAAACCCTTGCAGGCGTTTCCCGCAACACCTTCATGGACGCGGTGAAAGCCGAGCTTCCCTGCACCGAAGGTCGGGAGTCCGAAGGGGTGAAGATCGGCTGCGGTTATGTGAAGCCCCTCTACCTCCTGCCCCTTTTTCAGCAGAAAATCGCCCACGGCAGCGGCCACTTCCCCTTCACCTCCCCATGGAATCCCTCTGTACCGGATTATGGCAAAGGAAGCTGCCCCGTATGCGAAGATCTGCACGAAAAAACCCTTTTCACCCACGAGCTCATGCTCCCTTCCATGGAAAAGGCCGATATGGACGACGTTCTCCGGGCCTTCACCAAGGTCTGGGAAGCCAGAGATCAGCTAAAAGGGAATATAAAATGAGCCCACACCCGGAGATCTGCACCCAAAGGCTCAGGATCACGCCCTTTACGGAGACCCATATCTCAGAAGCCTACATCGGCTGGCTCAATAACAAAAAGCTCATGGCCCACAGCGAACAGCGCCACAGGGAACACGATGCAGCCTCCTGCCTTGCCTATCTCCGCTCCTTTGAGAAAACCCCCCACTACTTCTGGGCCATCATGGAAGAAAAAAGGGGACTGGGACACATCGGCAACATCAATGCCTATGTCAATATCCCCAATGGCCTTGCGGACATGGGCATTCTCATCGGAAGTCCGGAAGCAAAGGGAAAGGGCTACGGACTGGAGACCTGGAAGGCCGTTGCCGACTTTCTCCTGCACAGGGCAGGGCTGCGTAAAGTAACAGCCGGAACCCTGGCCGGGAACAGGGCCATGCTGAAGCTCATGGAAAAGGCGGGTATGGTGGAAGATGGCATCAGAAAGCGGCATTATATTTGCAATGGAATGGAAACGGATGTGGTGCATATGGCCCTTTTTCAAGAACCGAAAGCTACCTGTAAAGCGGAGAACCAGGCATGACGATCACCCTCTGCAAGACCTGCGCCAACCCCAGCACAAGGCCCAATGTGGTTTTTGATGAAGAAGGCATCTGCCTTGTCTGTCGCTTTGAGGAAGAAAAACGAAACAAGAGCATCGACTGGGAGGCACGGCAGAAGGAACTGGAGTCCATCCTCACATGGGGCCGGGAAAACAGCAAAACCTGCTATGACTGCATTGTCACCGTAAGCGGGGGGAAAGACAGCACCAAGCAGGCTATGTATGCAAGGGATGTTCTCGGGCTGAAACCCCTCCTTGTGAGCTGCGTCTATCCGCCGGAACAGCTCCATGAACGGGGTGCCCACAATCTTGCAAACCTGATTTCCTTAGGTTTTGATACGGTCAGCCTCAGCCTGAATCCCCAGGTATGGAAAAAAATGATGCGCCGCAGTTTTTTTCTCTACGCAAACTGGTGCCGATCCACGGAAATGGCCCTCTATGCCATCCCCATCCATGTGGCCATTGCCTACAGGATTCCGCTGGTTTTTCTGGGGGAAAATCCGGCCCTCACCATCGGAGAAAAGCATGGCAGACTTGATGGTGACGCCTCCCAGATGAAACACTGCAATACCCTCGGAGGCGGTGTTCCGGATGCCCGGCTCACGGAGGGAATTGACCCCAAAGACATCCATTTCTACAGCTACCCGCCCGACGAAGACATGCTGTATGCCGGAATTCGCATCATTTATCTCGGCTACTACATCAAGGAATGGTCTGGCAGGAACAATGCGGATTTTTCCATCAGACACGGCCTTGTCACCCGCACGGAGCCCCCGGGAAAAATTGGCGACCTCTGGGGTGTCAGCGGCCTGGATGAAGACTTCCGTCTGGTCAATCAGATGATCAAGTATCTTAAATTTGGTTTTGGTCATGTGACCGATCAGGTCACGGAAGCCATCCATCTGGGCATGATGAACCGGGAAGAAGGCCTGGAGCTTGTCAGAAAATACGATGGAAAATGTGACATGGACTATATCCGGCGCTTCTGCCATTACCTTGAAATCAGCGAGGAGGAATTCTGGGAAGTGGCCGAATCCGTGCGGAACCCTGCTATCTGGTCAAAGGATGAAAAAGGAGAGTGGATTCTTCATGTGGACTACCGATAGACAGCCCTATTCCCCCAAAAAACGCATTCTCATTGTCTCCTTTGGCATGGGCAACCTGCTTTCCGTATCCAGCGCTCTCAGCCATCTGGGAGCCTCCTTTTTCGTATCCTCAGAGGGAAGGGACTTTCCGGAAGCAGACGCCTTCATACTGCCCGGAGTCGGAGCCTTTGGAACAGCCATGGAAAATCTTCAAAAACAGCATCTCATTGCTCCCCTGACCCGTGAAGTCATGGAAAAGGGAAAGCCCTGCCTCGGCATCTGCCTTGGCATGCAGCTTTTTGCAAAGGATTCCTGCGAAATGGGGTTTCACAGGGGCCTCGGCTGGCTGGATGCCCATGTCCTGCCCCTTGAGCCGGAAGGACTTCCCGTTCCCCACGTAGGCTGGAATGATATCCGCATTCACCGCAAAGATCCTTTTTTTTCCACCCTTGATGACGGGACAAACTTCTATTTCGATCACTCCCTGCATCTCTTGTGCAGCAAAGAAATGGTATCCGCCATCTGTGATTATGGCGGCCCGGTCATTGCTGCCATCCAGCATAAAAACCTCATGGCTGCCCAGTTCCATCCGGAAAAAAGTCAGCGGAACGGCCTGAAACTCCTCAGGAATTTCCTTAATTTCATTGAAGATAAAAGCCCCGTGGAGACCCCGTCATGCTGAAAAAACGTCTCATCGGTGTCCTTGTGGTAAAAAATGGTCTTGTGGTGCAGAGTATCGGCTTCAGGCATTATCTTCCCGTCGGCAGGCCCACCGTTGCCGTGGAATACCTCAACCGCTGGGGGATTGATGAGATCCTTCTTGTGGATATCAGCGCCACAGCAGAAGGCCGCAGTCCGGACTGCGCCATGATCGCAGAGCTGGCCCCCTTCTGCCTCGTCCCCCTTGCTGCTGGGGGTGGCGTTCACAACTTAAAGGATATGGAAAAACTGATCCGTTCCGGAGCCGACAAGGTGGTTCTTCAGTCCGCCCTGTTCCGGGAGCCGGATCTTCTCCGTGAAGGGGCCCGTCATTTTGGCCGTCAGTGCATGGTGGTTTCCATTGATGCCCGTCAAAAAAACGACGGAAGTTATGAAACCCTCTCCACCGGCCTTCTCCCCACAGGCCACACCCCGGCGGATCTCGCCCGTATGGCCGAAGACAGGGGAGCCGGAGAGATTTTTATCAATTCGGTGGACAGGGACGGCAGCCAGAAAGGCTATGATGCGGAACTCATCTCTCAGGTATGCAAAGCCGTCAGCGTCCCCGTGATCGCCTGCGGAGGCGCGGGCCACGCAAAGGACTTTGTCACACCCTTTCTCTGCGGCGCTGCTGCTGCGGCGGCGGCCAACTATTTTCACTTTACGGAACACAGCGTCATCCTTGCCAAACGCTTTCTTCACGGGCAAAGCCTTCCCATACGGCTGGACAGCCATGCCTCCTATGAAGGAGCCTCCTTTGATGAAAAAGGCCGACTTGCCAAAAAGGAAGACCGATTCCTGGAAAAACTCCGTTTTGAATACATTCCGGAGGAAATCATATGAAGTACTGCACACGCTGCCTCTATCCCGCCAACCATCCCCTGCACCTCACCTTTGATGAAGAAGGCGTTTGCAGCGGGTGCCGGGTGCATGAGGAAAAAGACAGGCTGGACTGGCGGGAAAGGGCGGAAAAACTCCGCTGTCTTTTTGACGCTTACCGATCCCGCTCCCGCCATATCCACGATTGCATCATTCCCGTGACCGGAGCCCGTGACTCCCACTTTATTGTCCATGTGGTAAAAAATGTCTTTGGCATGCACCCCCTTCTGGTGCATTACAACAAACATTACAATACCCGCATGGGCATCCGGAACCTTGCCTACCTGCGAACCCTCTTTGGCTGCGACATCATCAGCCACACCACCAATCCGGAGACGGTAAAAAAAATCACACGGGAAACCCTGAGGCTGAAGGCATCCATGTACTGGCACTGTCTTGCGGGACACACTGCATTCCCCGTCCAGACCGCTGTACGCTTCAAGATACCCCTCATTGTCTGGGGAGCCCACCAGGGCTGTGACCAGGTGGGGATGTTCTCCCATCTGGATGAGGTCGAAATGACCCGTAAATATCGCAAGGAACATGATCTCATGGGTCTTGAGGCCGAAGACCTCTCAAGACTTTCTCAAGGCAGGCTTTCTCCGGGGGATCTTGAACCCTATCTTTATCCCCATGACGGAGAACTGGCCGCCATCGGTGTACGGGGCATTTACCTTGGCAACTACATCCGCTGGGACTCCAAGGCCCAGCATGAGGAAATGATCCGTCTCCACGGCTATGAAACCATGATGCAGCAGCGTACCTTTGACACCTATAACGATGTGGACTGCTTCCATTACTCCGGACTCCATGATGCCATCAGATTTTTGAAGTACGGTTATGGCAAGGTCACGGATCATGCCACAAGGGAAATCCGCCTGAAACGCCTCACCCGTGAGGAAGGCATTGCACGGGTGCGGCAGTATCAGGATGTCCGGCCAAAAGATACGGGGCTTTTTCTGGACTGGCTGGGCATGGATGAAAGGGCTTTATGGGAATGCATCGATCCGCACAGGGATTCTAAAATATGGGAGAAACAGGAAGGGAAATGGACACTGAAGGACAGCATCCTGAACCATGAAAAGGATAGCGGAGTAGAAAAGGTGCGCCTCACCAAAACTGAAGACTGCCACTTTCATCTTCCCCCCCCAAGGGACAAGGCAGAAGAAACGGGCTATGTTCTGCTAGGGCGGGGCTGGGTGGACAATACCTGAAAGGGATAAGGAAACTTCATGACAACGGATATGGACAAAAAAAACCCTCAGCTTGAAAAATGGGTTTCTGATTTTGGTAATGACTATATTCACCGCAATGATCTGGAAGACTGGAAAATGCCTGTGGGTATGGAAGCTTTCCGTCGTATGATTGGTGACCTGACCTTACAGTCCATCCTTGAGGTGGGCAGCAACATCGGCCTTAACCTGCACTTTATTGATGCCCTGTTCCAGGGCAGGGTCAGCCTCCATGCCGTAGAACCCAACTCCAAAGCCTATGCAAAACTTCTTGAGGCCCCCATTCAGTTAAAAAAAGCCTGGAACTGTGACGGATTCTCTCTGCCCCCTGCGGATGCCTCCATGGATCTTGTTTTTACCAATGGTGTTCTCATCCATGTTGCTCCCGAAGATCTGGGCCGCATTACCGATGAAATCGTCCGGGTTTCCGCAAGATACATCCTTTGCAGCGAATATTTTTCCCATGAACCCGAAGAAAAACCCTATCACAATCAGTCTGATCTTCTCTTCAAAAGGGACTTTGGCGCATTCTATCTGGATCGCTATCCCTTTCTCAAAGTTGTAAATTACGGTTTTCTCTGGCAAAGGGAATTTCCGATATTCGACAACCTCAACTGGTGGCTTTTTGAAAAGCCCTGACATTTTTTTAAAAAAAAGCAATTTCATGACCACTATTGTTTTCAGAACCGACGCATCCTTAACCATTGGCACCGGCCATGTCATGCGCTGCCTGACCTTGGCCCAGGCCCTCAAAGCCAGAGGTGCGAACTGCCATTTTCTCTGCAAGACCCACACAGGTCATCTCATAGAAAAAATCATAAGCCATGGATTTCCTGTGTTTTACCTTTCTCCCGCAAAAGAAAGCCCGGAGCCGGGTGATCCCGTCCATGCACACTGGCTCGGAGGATCATGGAAAGACGACGCTGCCCAAAGCCTTTCTTTACTCAAAAAAATTCAGCCGGACTGGGTAGTTGTGGATCATTATGGCATCGACATCCGCTGGGAAAAAGAGATCAGGCCCTATACGGAAAAACTTTTTGTGCTGGATGATCTGGCGGACAGATACCACGACTGTGACATCCTTCTCGATTCCGGAAGAGAACCGGAAAGTCGAGACTATATACACCTCGTGCCAGCTAATTGCATCCTGCTGCTAGGAACAGACTATGTCCTTCTGCGGGAAGAATTCATCCGGATGCGCCCGGAAAGCCTGAAAAGACGTGCAAACCCCGTCCTCCGTCGTATCCTCATCACCATGGGTGGCATGGATACAGATAACATAACAGGGAATATTCTTCAGATTCTAAGCCAAGCAACATTTATTAAAAATATAGAAATTGATATCGTTCTGAACAGCTTGGCCCCACACCTGAGTTTGATCCAACAACAAATAGTGAATTTTCACTGCCCTGTACATCTACACACAGACACCCCATGTATGGCCAAGCTTATGACTGAAAGCGATTTAGCTATCGGCGCAGCAGGCAGCACAACTTGGGAAAGATGCTTTATGGGTCTTCCAAGCTTAGTCTTATGCATAGCAGCTAATCAAAAAACAATCGCTCAGAAAATGAAAGCTGAGCA
The DNA here is from genome assembly GCF_006175995.1 of Desulfobotulus mexicanus. NCBI lineage: Bacteria > Pseudomonadati > Thermodesulfobacteriota > Desulfobacteria > Desulfobacterales > Desulfobacteraceae > Desulfobotulus > Desulfobotulus mexicanus. The sequence continues at coordinate 408,641 of NZ_VDMB01000001.1, read as the reverse complement.
GTCCGCAATAATTGTCCCAAACAATTATTCTGGAATTCATTCTATTCCTAAAACAATACAAAATCTTAAAAAATCACCAGATATCCTAAAAAAACTTAGCGACAACTGCTCAAAACTAATAAATACAATTAAAATAAAAAACATACATAAGCTACTTACAACACAATAAGCTGAAACGAATATTAAAAAAAATATCTAAGGAGAACACAGCCAATGGCCCAAGAAAACTATGAAAATAATATCCACAAATTCTGGAATGATCGTGCACCCCTGAAACAACAGGCTGGATCAAATGATTATATTGCAAAACAACTTGAAATAAACACACTGAAAAAGCATATTCAAACTGGACAAAAAATACTCGAAATCGGGTGTGGCAATGGAATAACGGCCATTGAATTTGCAAAAAATTTTAATATCCAAATTGATGCTTTTGACTTTTCTGAGAAAATGATCGAGGAGGCTAAGCTGACTGCAAAAAATACAACGTTGAAAGGCAACATAAACTTTCAAGTTGCAGACATGAGAAAACTCCCCCTGTTAAATGCAAACTATGATATTGCCTATACAGAAAGAGCTTTAATAAATCTTCCTGACTGGCCCAGCCAAGCCAAAGCAATAAAAGATATTACAGGCCTTCTTAAACCTGGTGGCCGCTATTTAATGTGTGAAAACAGCCAGGAAGGCTTGGATGAAATCAATCAATTAAGAGGGCTGTGCCAACTGCCCCCTATTACACCTCCTTGGCATAATCGTTATCTATACAACAAAGAAATTGCATCTCTTCATATCGAGAATGTAAAACTTATTGATTTAGAACATTATAGCTCAACATATTATATCATCAGCCGTGTAGTCAATGCATGGCTGGCCATGCAGGAAGGCCAACAACCCCAATATGATGCATTGGTCAATAAGCTTGGCCTCATTCTTCCCCCCATAGGAGAATTAGGGCAAGGAAAACTTTGGATTTGGGAAAAAACAAACTAAACAAGCAAAACATATTGGAGAATAAAAATGGCCAAAATAGTACTTTTTACCTGTTATGATGTAATATGTCTTGGAATGCGGGCTCTGAGTAGTCATTTAAAAAAGAATGGCCATCATGTAACAATGATCTTTTTCAAAACACATTCTGCTGCACCTGTCAAAGAAGAAAATTTAAAGACCATAATGTATCTTCATTATTTACCCGGCCAAATTTATGCCAATGGATATGATACAAATCCTTATACAGAAACAGAACTGAATCTGCTAATCGACACCATTGCATCCCAAAAACCAGACATTATTGGACTTAGCACAAGAACATTCTGGCTGGATATGAACTCTGACATGACAGAAAAAATACGCAAGAAATCTCCAAAATCACTTCTTATTGCAGGAGGTTATGGCCCTTCTCTTCTTACAAAAGAGTTTGCAGAAATTTTTGATTATGTATGTTTTGGAGAGGGTGAAAAAACGCTCCTTGATCTAGCCAACTCCTATGACGACAACCATTATGAAGAAATAAAACATCTTAACAATATAGCATATATCAACAACCAAAAAGAATTAATAATAAACCCCTTACATCCTCCCTTAAAAAACTTGAATGAACTTCCTTTCCCCGACTGGGATGATGAAAACTCTTTTTATATTGAAGATGATCAAGTGATCTCAGATCAGTCATTAATACGCAAAACAACTTGGTATGATATTTTTGCAAGCAGGGGCTGTTCTTCAAATTGTACTTATTGTATGGCAGGTCAATGGACAAACTTATATAAAGATTATGGAAATATAACTTTTCCACGAATTCGCGTAAGGAATCCAGAAAATGTCATAGAAGAATTACGAGAGCGTAAGAAAAAATACAATTTAAAGTATATTCGATTTATGGATTCAATTTTTTCATCATCTGAAAAATGGCTGGATACATTTCTGGCTTTATATATAAAAGAAATCAGCTTGCCCTTTTTCTGTAACATTGAAGTCCGTTTTCAATCGATGTCGATTCTTGAAAAACTATGTGCTGCAGGGATGCAGGAAACCAGCTTTGGCATTCAATCCGGTTCCGAAAGAATCAGGAAGGAAATCTACAATAGAAAAATATCAAATGAGCAAATAATTCTAGCAGCGAACTTTCTGACAGAAAACAAGATTAATTATCAACATGATATAATAGGATTTAACCCTTTCGAAACAGAAGAAACACTAAAAGAAACCTTCGATCTTCTTTGCTCCATTCCTCCTAAAAGAACCATAGTTTTTCATCTCAACATTTTTCCAAACAGCACATTAGAAAAACTCTATCAAGAAAAAAAACCAGAGAGTTTACCGCCTATATATCATCTTACATGGATTTACATGTGGCATCTTGCATCTGCAGGCCATGAATATAGAAATTTTGCAAAGGATCTTTTAACAAAGTCCTTAAACAAAACCCCCCTGCAACACCACGATTTAATCAAAGAAAAATGGACAGAGCTGGAACATAAAGAATCCTTATTTGACGAGTGAAGGAAAAAATCAAATGATTAACTCCTGTATAAATATTAATAAACGTGAAATATCATCCAATGCTCCACCCTATATTGTTGCCGAACTTTCCGCCAACCACAACGGCAGCCTGGAAAGGGCCCTCGCCATTTTGGAAACCGCTAAAAAATGCGGTGCAGATGCCGTCAAGCTCCAGACCTATACGGCAGACACCCTCACCCTCAATTGTGATAGCGAAGACTTTCAGATTAAAGGGGGCCTCTGGGACGGAAAAACCCTGTACGAGCTTTATCGGTGGGCACAGATGCCCTGGGACTGGCACGGCCCCCTCTTTGACCGGGCAAAGGAGCTGGGCATCACCATTTTCAGCACACCCTTTGACAGTACAGCCGTGGATCTTCTGGAAGACCTCAATACGCCTGCCTATAAAATCGCCTCCTTTGAAGCCGTGGATCTTAACCTGGTTCGCTATGCCGCTTCCACCAAAAAGCCCATGATCCTTTCCACAGGCATGGCGGACATGGAAGAAATCGCAGAGGCCGTTCAGGCCGCAGAAGACGGGGGCTGCACGGAACTTGCCCTTCTGCACTGCGTCAGCGGCTATCCGGCGCCTCCCGAAGACTACAACCTGAAAACCATCCCTGACATGATGGCCCGCTTCGGCAAGGTCACAGGGCTTTCCGATCACACCCTGGACAACACCACAGCCATTGCCAGTGTGGCCTTGGGCGCCGCCATCATCGAAAAGCATTTCACCCTCAACAGAAAGGGCGGAGGCCCGGACGACAGTTTTTCCTTAGAGCCTCCCCAGCTCGAAGAACTCTGCCGGGACGCTAAAACCGCCTGGCAGGCCTTAGGCAAAGTGGATTACGGCAGAAAATCCAGTGAACGGGCCAATGTCCTCTTCCGCAGATCCCTCTATTATATAAAGGATATGAAGGCCGGAGATATTCTTGATGAAAAAAGTATAAAGAGCATCCGTCCCGGCTACGGTCTTGCACCTAAACATCTGAATACACTTTTCGGCAAAAGACTCAAAAAATCCGTAGACAGGGGAACTCCCGCAGCCTGGGAAGACATTGATATCTGACATCCAACGGGAGGTTTTTCGTGACATCCTTTTTTGCATCCAACATGGCCCTTGTGGAAAAACACCACCCCCACCTGCTTTCCCATTTAAAGGGCCTTACCCCCTTTCCTGTAAGTTCTGAGCATCCGGAAAACTTTAAGTTCAAAAACATATGGATGCATGATGTCCAAAACCCGGGTAACGAATGCCTCAGCCACTTTAACACCGTGCCTCCACAGCAAAGCGGCGCAGTCATACTCCTTGGCATGGGTCTTGGGCACGGCGCCGGCAGGCTCGTGGAACAGAGACCCGGCATAGCTCATTTTTTTATTTTTGAGCGCCATCCGGAAGTTTTTCTTCAGGCCCTCTGCCAAAAAGATCTGTCCCTGCTTCTCAAGGATAAAAGAGTCCATATTTTTCTTACGGATCCAGAGGATATGGCAGAGGCCATAAGCCCGGCCAACCGTATTTTAAAACTGGAAAATGCCTTCATCCTTCCCCACCAGCCCTCCCTTCAGATGGATCCGGATGGGTACGAAAACCTGCGTCAGGATATTTACAAACGCCTCAACCAGCTGAATGTGAGCGGCAGCACCCTCATGCTCCATGGCAGCACCTTTTTTAAAAACCGTATGAGTATCCTGCCCCTTATTCAAAAAAACCGCCTTCTGCAGGAGCTGGCCAACGCCTTTCAGGGAGTACCTGCCATCCTCATAGCCGGTGGGCCTTCCTTAACCCAGGAGCTGGACACCTTAAAAAAATTTCAGGGCCGTGCCGTCCTCTTTGCCGTGGATACAGTTCTGCCTGCCCTTGCCTCCAGAAACATTATTCCAGACTTTGTAACATCGCTTGATTATCAGGAACTCACCTACGAAAAAATGGCCCCCGCAGCCCCTTTTTTTGCTGATCGGATCAACCTCATTGCCATGCCCTTTGTAACTCACAAGGTACCCTGTCAGTTTCCCTTTAAAGAAATATTCTGGGCCTTCAGCACAGCCAATCTGGAGCGCTGGATCAACCACCTCATGGGCGGGAGTATGGAAAACGGCGGCGCAGGCACCGTTGCCCACATGAACATGATTGCGGCCATTTCCCTGGGCTGCTCTCCCATTGTGCTGCTGGGGCAGGACCTCTGCTATCCCATGGGCAAAAACACCCATGTGCAAAGTACGGTTCTCTCCTTTGATGAATCCGGAAAAATAGAAGACAGGGTGAATATTCAAACCAATAACGGTATACCCGCCTTTACAAACAGGGGTTTTTACGACTTTAAAATTTTTTTTGAACAGATGATCAAAGCCAATCCGGGCCACTATATCAATGCCACGCTGCCCGGTGCTGTCATTGAAGGCACGGAAGTGATGCCCTTACAAGATATTCTCTCTGCCTTCTGCACAAAAGAGGTCTCCGCAGAGACCATCATCAGCCAGTCCAGCCAGCATGTGCCCTGGAAACAGACACCAGCAGGCACCGAAAAATCGTTAAAATCCACCCTGAAAACCATCCATAAACTGGAAAAGCTTCTGAAGGTTTGCCAAAAAGAAGGAGAGTCGGCACTGCAGGGTGTGGATAAATTGATAAAGGCAGGCAAACAGTATCCAGCCCTCACCACCCTCCCCTCCCCCCTGCGCCGGGCCATTGAGGCAGCAGACAAAGCCCATAAACAGGCAGACCGGGAAAAAATATGGGCTCTTATGGATGATATTACCCTGGAAGGCCTGCGAACCAGCGAGCGTATGCTCATGGAAATTGACCGCCTTGCGGAAAACGGTCCTTACCTCCAGTGGCTCCGCCTCAGCCTTGAAAGACTCAACGAAATCAACCGGGTCAGAATGAACGGCCTGTCTATTATGAAATCCGGTGTGGAAAATGCCATCCAGTCCATGGAAAAAAATCCCGCTTTCCATCCGGAAAAAAAACTTTCTCTTCTGGAGGCACTGCGGTTTTTCCATGAAACGGACGATCTGGCTTCGGCCCGTAAAGTGATCGGCCAGATGTCAGATGAAGAAAAAAATATGGATGAGGTACTCCTGATAAGGGGAAAAATTGCTGCCACATACATGGATTATGAAAAGGCCAATGGTCTTTTTGCCAAAATCCATCCTCCCCCCCTGCAAAAAGAAGTGGATAAATTCAGAAAAAAGTGGGGAGATACCTATACGGACTTTGCCGCACTCAGAACATCAGCCAACATCAGGGTAAGCCTGCGCATGCTGCAGAAGGGACTTGCCATGGCACCGGACCATTACGGACTGACGCTTCTTTTACAACGCTTTTTCCGCAGGATGCTGCACAGCCTGCAGCAGGGGCTGGAGCAGGGCCCTGCCCTCCTTGCCCTGTGGGAAGACTGGCTTTCCGAAAACCCGATGATTCCGGAGCTCCTGTCCCCTTCGGATTTTGCCACATTCCTGGAAATAAGGGCAGAGAAGGAAGAAAAAGACAGCCTGCCGGAAAAGGCCCGTATTCTTCTGGAACTTGCCCAGACAAAAGAAGAAACCGCCCCCCGTCACATCAAGCTCATGCACCTCTGCTTCAGCCTTGAAGAGTTTGCTGCAGGCCTGCAGCACCTTCAGGCTGCCACAGACCTGAATGCAGACATGGCCATGCACTGGGAAAGCATTGGTGACAGCCTGGAGGCAAACGGCGAGGATGCAAGTGCTCTGGAAGCCTACGGTAAAGGCCTTGAACTTCTGCCCCTGCATGCTCCTTTCCATTTGAAAGCAGGGCAGATCCTTTTACGCCATGGAGATATCGGGCAGGCAAGGCATCACCTTGGCATGTATAAAGAGCTTATGGAAAAACCGGCGCAAGCCCCTGAGGAGAGCATACCCAATCAAGCAGAACAGCTTCTGGCCAAAGAAAAACCTGAAGAAGCCCTCCAGCTTCTCATTCCCCTGCAGCACACCCAAAATGAGAATGCAGACTTCTGGAACCTCTTCGGCTGTGCCTGCCACCGCACAGGCCGTATGCAGGATGCGGAGCAGTGCTTCCGGACGGCTCTCACCCTTAAACCCGACCACAGCCTTGCCCACTATCATCTGGGCCTCCTTCTTCAGGAAAACGGCTACTTCCGTGAGGCAGAAGCAGCCTATTCCGATGCCCTCCGTACAGACCCTGAAATGACATCTGCCCTTACCAATCTGGGTGTCCTCGCATTCAACCGGGGAGAATACACAAGTGCCGCAACCCGCTTTGAGAAGGTGATGGCCATTGCCCCCCTGAATGCCGATGCCTTTTATAACTACGCAAAAACCCTGGAGGCCATGGGAGAAAAGCAGAAGGCTCTTAAGGCCTATGATCTGGTTCTGGAGCTGAACCCGGATCACAGCATGGCCCTTTCGGCCCAGGATAATCTCCGTCAGGACAGAAAAAGTTAAAAAAGTATTAAAGGTTTCTTCCCTGTCCTCCGAAAAGTCTGTCAGAGCAACCAAACCGGGCGCATGGACGCGCCCCACTCAACCACAAGGAGGGAACCATGGGTCTTCGAATTAATACCAACGTGGCAGCACTCAATGCCCACAAAAATCTTGGTGCCACCGACGGAAAAATCTCCACATCACTGGAGCGTCTTTCCTCGGGCATGCGTATCAACCGTGCAGCGGACGATGCCTCCGGCATGACCATTGCCAACTCCCTCAAGTCCCAGCACATGGGCCTTGGACAGGCCATCCGGAATGCCAACGATGGCATCAACATCGTACAGACTGCGGATGCGGCTCTGGAAGAATCCATCAATATTGTTAACACCATCAAGGAAAAATCCATTCAGGCAGCCCAGGACGGCCAGACTTCCGAATCCAGGGCAGCCATTCAGGCTGACATCGACAAACTCCTTGAAAACCTGGACACCATTGCCAAAAACACATCCTTCAACAACCAGAAGCTCCTTTCCGGTAACTTCACCAACAAGCAGTTTCAGGTGGGTGCCTACTCCGGCGAAACCGTGAACATCTCCATCGGTGCTTCCCAGTCCAGCAAAATCGGGCATACCACAACAAGCACCCTGACCCTGAAAGACAATGCTCCCGGCACCGTGGATCTGGCCATCTACTCCAACACCCTGGACCAGACCTTCAACATGAACGCCATTGATGTGAAGTACAACAATGACAGGGAAAACGGTATGGGCGCCGTTGCAGACTCCATCAATATGCTCAGTGACGTACTGGGAATTTCTGCCACAGCCTTTGTTTCTTCCACCACGGATCTCAGCGTGGCCCAAGGCCGTACAGACAACGATTTTTTCATCAACGGTACCCGCATCGGCGCCGTAGACGTGCAGAATAACGATGCCAATGGTGCTCTGGTCAGGGCCATCAACCAGAAAACCGCCGATCATGGCGTATTTGCCTCCGTGAATACGGAAGGAAAACTCACCCTCACCTCCACGGATGGCCGGGCCATTAAGGTGGATACGGGCGGTGAGGGTACGGAAACCGTACTCCGCGGTACAGAAATGAGCACCGTAGGCCACATCCAGCTCACCCAGATGACTTCTTCGGAAATCATTATCAACAATGTGGGCGGCGGGGATGCCGTGGCCTTTGAAAACAACATCCAGATTCAGGGCAACTCCGAAGCAACCACCCTGGAATCCACCCTCAAGGAAGGCTCTGTTCTGGCCCAGAACAGTGAACTGGCCGCAGGTTTCACCACAGGTCAAACCCTCACGGGAGCAAGCGTTAAAAACAGCAGCATCAACACCAGTAAAGAAAGTGTTCTGACTGAAGGCTCCGTAATTGTGGCCAACTCCGTTCTGGGCGCAGGGTCTGTCATCGGCGGTCAGGTAAGAATCGGTGAAACACAGGCTACAACAGAGGCCAGCACCCTTGCCAAAGATTCTGTCATTAAAGCAAAATCAGAAATTGCAGCCAACTCCACCCTCGGCGGCAGGGCTACCCTGAGCGGCACAACGGAAAGCACCAACGGAGATTCCCTCCTTATGGCAGGCTCCCGGCTCGAAGCTGGCACCATCATTGCAGCAGACTCCACTCTGGGTGGCAATGTCACCCTAAGCTCCAGCACCGGCTTTACCAGTAAGGAAGGCCACATCACAGCGGGCTCCGAACTGGCTGTTGGTTCTGTGATCGGAAAAAACACAGAGCTTGGCGGTGAAGTTACTCTCGACCATTCAGTAACATACAGCAAGACCACCCAGGACAGTGTGATCACCGCAGGAAGTCAGCTGGGTACAAGCACCATCATCGCAGCCGACACGAAACTGGGCGGGGATGCCACACTGGGTGCTGCCACAACGGCCATCGGGGATAAGGGAGGGCTGGCAAAGCAGGGTTCGGCACTTGCAGTAGGTACCGTCATTGCCGCAGGCTCCACTTTCCAGGGAGTTGCAGCAACACAAATCGCAGCAATGACCGACACAACCACCGAAGAAAGCACCATAGCTCAGGGTTCGCTCCTTGGTATAGGCAGTACCATTGGCAACGGTACGGTGCTGGGAGGTACGGCCACCACCACAGGGGTAACCACAACTACAGACAAAAGCTTCAATATAACCGGAACCCTTGGTTCTGGAGCTGTACTAAGCTGGGATACGGTTCTTGCCAATGGGCAGGCAATAACATCCGCCTCCATGGATGGCACCCATACAGCCATCACCGGAGATGGCAACCTCACCCTGCGCCAGCTGGTGGAAGCCAACAGTGGTGCCACTGCTACCATTGCAACCAATCTCAGTCTTGTAAGTGATGAGACAGTAGCATTTACGGACGGTGGCATTCTGGAAATGGGCATTGGGTCCGAAATAAGCTCAGGCTCCGCTTTATACGCCGGTTCGCAGATCGGTGAGGATCTCACCCTCCGCTTAGGCCTGAGCGTCACCAATGAAATGACCCTTGAGGCCGGATCCCAGCTGATTGGCACCACAAACATAGCCAGAGGCTCCACCCTCTCTGTGGATACAACCACTGCGGCAGTAATGAACCTTGCCTCAGACATGCAGCTCAACGAAGGCTCAAAAATTGCCACCGCCAGTGTACTCAAGGAAGGATCCCGTATTGATGCGGACATAACCCTTGGGAATACAGTCATGGAGGTGAAAACTACCATGACCCTCAATGCTGGCTCCACTCTGAAAGGTGGTGCAGCTGAAGCAACTAAGCTTGCGGCCGGATCCCGGGTGGATACGGACATCACCCTCTCTGCAGATGCCACCATGGACCGGGACATGACCCTGCAGGCAGGCTCCAGGATCGTTAGCGGCAGCACCCTTAACACCAGCAGCCGTATTGACCAGACCATCAACACAACAGGTGTAACCGTTCTGAACCAGAACATGACCCTCAAGGGCGATTCAAAGATAGCCGCCGAATCCCGCCTTGAGGCAGGCTCCAATGTGGGTGCCAAAATCACCCTCAAAAACGACATGCGTCTGGATCAGGACATGACAGCCAATGCAGGCTCTCTCTTTAAAAGCGACACCCGCCTTGCCGCAGGCTCTGTGATCGGTGCGGATGTCACCACCCGCAACAACATGACCCTTACCCAGGATGCGGCCATAAAAGAAGGCTCCACCCTGGTCACCAGCAACGCCTTCAAGGCAGAGGCTGGCTCCACCATCGGCGGCCGGGCGGATCTGGCCACAGACCTTGCCATCACCGCAGACTTCACCCTTGCCAAGGGTTCTGTGATGGCCAACAATACCGTGCTTGCCAACGGCTCCACCATCGGCGGCACCATCACCCTGAGAAACGATGAAACCGTATCCCAGGAAACGGATCTTCTGGTGGCAGCAGGCAGTACCCTCAAGGCCGGCTCTTCCCTTGGGGTTAATACCCTGCTCACCATGGACGTGACCGACTCAGCAGGAAACCTGCACACCGCAGGTACCGTACTCACGCAGGGTATCACTCTGGCCGAAGATCTCACCCTTACACAGGACATGACCCTGCAGGGCGGTTCTCAGGTCAAGGCAGGCTCCACACTGGCGGCCAACAATGCCAGCTCCGATTCTGCCACGGCAGAGCTCGGTGAAACGGAACTGCTGCGGCTTTCTCAGGTGAATGTTCTTACTCAGGAAGGTGCCCAGAAGTCCATCGCAGTGGCAGACGCAGCACTGAAGGATCTGGATAAGATCCGGGCAGACCTTGGTTCCGTACAGAACCAGCTGACCTCCACCATTGCCAACATCTCCACCACAAGGGTGAATGTTATGTCCGCCGAATCCACCATCCGTGACGTGGACTTTGCGGAAGAATCCTCCAACTTCACCAAGATGCAGGTTCTGATGCAGGCAGGCACCTTTGCCATGGCTCAGGCCAATGCCAGCTCCCAGAATGTCATGAGCCTGCTCCAGTAAGCCTTAACCCCGATTAACCCTTAACCTTAAAACCCCCCTCCTGCCGGAGGGGGGTTTTTTGTGTAGGCCCCCCGTAGCTACCCACAACAGGGCAGGCTTCGTTATAGCCCACCCTTCAATCTGGCATTCAGATAAAAAGGGTCACCCCTTTTATTTTTTGGCATTGATATTGCTTTATTTTTTTACAGAAAAACAAAACACAGGGAAAAACCCTGTCACAAAGCAATTTTTCCATGAGCCAGAAGGAGGCATACCATGAGCATCCAGATATCCAGCAGCCAGATCAACACCCCCATGCACAGCACCAGAAAGCCTGCCGCAGAACCCCATGTTCAGGAAAAACACGGGCATCAGAACCCCACCAGCCCTCAGGATAAAACCACCCTTTCCCGGAGCAGCATGGCTGCGCCTGAGTCTGTGCAAGCGGTAAACCTTGGGGAAGAGGATACCAATATGGCAAAAATTGCAGGACTTTCCAAAGCAGAAGGCCTTGCCACCGCCCACAGCCCCATCAGCTATGAAAGGGTAATGCAGCTGCTGGAAGGCTGAGTACCCGACACCAGCCCCCCTTCCCCAGCCGGAACGGATCAGGGCCCCGACCCGCAAAAAGCGGCAGGGGCTTTTTTTAACTCCCGGAAACAGTAAAAGCCCTTTTTCAAACAGATCAAAGCGGAAGAATTTGCCCACTCCCCCCCGCTGTTTTCCCACCCCGCACTGCTCTGCCTCCGAAAAAAAGCCTTCAATGCGCATGACAACACCCGATAATCAAAGAAAAAAGAACAAAAAAACAACGTGGCACCCATTTTGCTATCCATGATTTTTCAGAAAAATCAGGCCAGAGTGGTACCCGTACCCTCGGGCAACAGGACCGAAGATTTATCCGCCAAAGGGGGAAAAACCATGGGCTTTCGCATCAACACCAATATCTCATCACTGAGTGCACACAGACACCTTACCCGGACCGACGGCCACCTTTCCACCTCCCTTGAACGGCTGTCTTCGGGCATGCGCATCAACAGAGCCGCCGATGATGCCTCCGGCATGACCATAGCCGACTCCCTGAGATCCCAGCACCTGAGCCTGGGGCAGGCCATCCGGAATGCCAGTGACGGCATCAATATAGTACAGACAGCCGATGCGGCTCTGGAAGAATCCATCAGCATTGTCAATACCATCAAGGAAAAATCCATTCAGGCCGCCCAGGACGGTCAGACCACGGAATCCCGTGCCGCCATCCAGTCCGACATTGACAGGCTGCTGGAAAATCTGGATGCCATTGCCAAAAACACCTCTTTTAACAACCAGAAACTCCTCTCCGGAGCCTTTACCAATAAAAAATTTCAGGTAGGTGCCTACTCAGGAGAAACGGTCAATATTTCCGTTCCCGCTTCCCAGTCCAATAAAATCGGCCACACAACCGTCAGCCGCATGACCCTGAAGGATGATCAGCCCGGCACCGTGGATCTGGCCATTTACTCCAACATTACGGATCAGACCTTTGATCTGGAAACCGTGGAGGTACAATACAACAACAGCCGGGAAAACAGCATGGGGGCCGTGGCCGATTCCATGAACCGCTTAAGCGATGTCTTAGGCATTTCCGCAACGGCCTTTGTATCCTCCACAACGGAACTCAGTCTGGCGGCCGGAACCACGGATCATGACTTTGCCATCAATGGTGTCACCATCGGTGCTGTCGATGTGAAGACCAATGACAGCGACTACGCCCTGGTGAAATCCATCAATCAAAAGAGTTCCCAGCACGGGGTGGTGGCATCCATCAATACCAGCGGGCAGCTCACCCTTACCTCCAATGATGGCCGTGCCATTGGCGTTACCGCCGGAGAACAGACCGAAGCTGTTTTCCGGGGCACGAACATGAGCACTGTGGGATATATTCAGCTTACCCAGATGAGCGCATCGGAAATCATAGTACACAATGTGGGTGGCGGTGACGCGGTTTCCTTTGAAAGACCCATCGAAATTGAGGGAAATTCGGATCGGACAAGCATGGAAGCCCTGCTGAAGGAAGGCTCCGTTCTGGCTGTGAACAGTGAGCTGGGTGCGGGATTCACTACGGGGCAGGAAATCACCCATACCCTGATCAAAGATAACATCCACACAAGCAAAGAATCCCACTTCAAGGCAGGCTCCGTTCTGGCAGCCAATTCTTTTCTTGCGGCAGGGTCTGAACTGGGTGCCCGTACCCGCATTGCCAAGACAGAACCCACCACATCTCCCAGCCGCCTTGCCATAAACTCCATTCTGGCCACAGGCAGTATTATAGCCGTAAACTCCACGCTGGGTGGACGGGCCGTTCTGGCCGAAGATTCCCAGCGGACCAACGGAGACTCCTACCTCACACAGGGGTCACGGCTGGAATCAGGCAGCATCATCGCCCCGGATTCCACCCTGGGAGGCCCCGTAACCCTTGATGCCAATACGGGCTATACCAGCAAAGAAACCGTCATTACAGCAGGATCGGAACTGGCATCGGGATCTGTGATCGGAAAAAACACCCTGCTGGGAGGAACCATCACCCTGCAGGATCCTACTCCTCCTCCCTACAGTAAAACCATAGTGGACAGCACCATAGCCAAGGGGAGCAAACTGGGTCAGGGATCGACTATTGCCGCCGGAAGCAAACTGGGAGGAGACTGCACGGTAAATACGGCCACCCAGGCCACATCCGGCGGAGACAGCCTCCTCAAATTAGGTTCCACCATTGTGACAGGCTCCACCATTGCCAAAGATTCGGTCTTTGGTGCCGACATTCAGATCACGGGGATGCAGGCCACCGTACAGGAAAGCACCCTGGCACCGGGCTCCATTATCGTTACAGGCAGCGTTATCGGTGCCAACAGCACCCTCGGTGCGGATATCACCCTGTCTCCGGCTGTGGTCACCACGGATATCAGCACGAATATCACCGGCACTCTCAACGCAGGCAGCCTTCTTTCCTGGGATACGGTTCCTGCCAAGGGTCAGGAGATACCCATTGCGTCCCCCGTAACGGGCAACGGGACAGCCACCCTGCGGCAGCTGGTGGAAGCCGAAGGGGGAACACCCGCGGGCTCCACTGCGACCCTTACGGGTCCAGCAGATCTGAATGACGGAGGCATCCTCGTTCTCGGAATCGGTTCAACCATTGATGCTGGTTCCGCACTGGGCATGGGTTCCAGCATTGGTGCCGCCATAACAGCCAGTATCACCTCCGCCCACCTTACCAATTCCATGGTACTGGAATCAGGATCCCAACTTGCGGATGAAAGCACCGTAGCCCGGGGTTCCGTTCTTTCCGTAGGCGTGGATACCCACGCCAGTGCCACCCTTGTAACGGACATGGAGCTCACCCAAGGGTCCCGCCTGGCTGCCAACAGTATCCTGAAGGAAGGTTCCACCCTCCATGCGGATATCACCCTCGCCGACACCGCAGATATCAGCCAGACCATGACCCTCAAGGCAGGCTCCACCCTTTCCTCCACGGCCGGTGAGAAAACCGTACTCACAGCCGGTTCCAGAGTAGATACGGATATTATCGTATCCGGGTCTGCCACCATAGATAACAACATGAGCCTTCAGGCAGGCTCCATGGTAACCGCAGGCTCCCGCCTCCAGACAGACAGCAGGCTGGATGTGGAAATCACGACCGCAGGTGTCAGCATCCTTGAAAAAGAAATGGTTCTGAAAGGAGACTCCCTCATCGCTCAGGGGTCCCGCATGGAAACGGGCAGTCGTATAGGTGCGGAGATTAAACTGGAGTTTGCCATGCGGCTGGATCAGGACATGGTGGCACAAACAGGTTCTGAATTTGAAAACGATACCCGGCTTGCAGCAGGCTCTGTTATTGGCGCCAAGGTTCATATCCTTGACAATATCATTCTCGAACAGGATGCCACCATTAAGGAGGGATCCACCCTTCTTACGGGAAGTGCTTTCAAGGCTGCCGCAGGCTCCACCATTGGCGGAAGTGCGGTGCTCACGCGAAACCTTGCCATTGAAGATGACTTCGTCCTTGCCGAAGGTTCGGTCATGGCCAGCCGAAGCCTCCTTTCCAGCGGATCCACCATCGGCGGCACCATTACCCTGAAACATGACGAGGTGGTTGCAAGGGATGCGGATCTTTTTGTCCGGGCTGGCAGCATACTGACCGCAGGCAGCACCATAGCCGAAAACACGGTGCTCACGGCGGACATGACGGATGCGGCAGGCAATTTTTACAGGGCCGGAACCATCCTGACCCAGGAGATCATCCTGGGAGAAGACACGAAAATTCCCAATGACATGACCCTGCAGAGCGGCTCCATACTCAAAGCCGGGTCCGAACTGGCCCCCAACAACGCCATCTCCGGAACGGCCGAGGCCGAAATAGGAGATACGGAAATGGTACGGCTTTCCCAAATCAATGTACTCAATCAGGAAAACGCCCAGAAAGCCATTGCCGTTGCCGATGCGGCCCTGAAGGATCTGGACAGAATCCGGGCAGACCTCGGCTCCGTGCAGAATCAGCTGGCCTCCACCATAGCCAATATCTCCACCACCAGAGTGAATGTGAATGCTGCCGAATCCACCATCCGGGATGTGGACTTTGCCGATGAATCCGCCAACTTCACCAAAATGCAGGTGCTCATGCAGGCAGGTACCTTTGCCATGGCTCAGGCCAATGCCAGCTCCCAGAATGTCATGAGCCTGCTGCAGTAAAACACATCAGAGGGCAGGAAGCTGCTGTACCTGAGCCAAGGGGCTCCCCGGGCGTTCCCCTGCCCGGCAAAGGCCGGTTTCTTTGAAAAAGGAAACCGGCCTTTATTATTCAAAAGAGTGGCCACAACCAAAAAGATGGCACTATTATTGCCTGATAAAGACAAAACAGTGGGTATGGAAAAATTTTCACAGATACCTTAAGGTTTTAATGTCTGTTTACCGATAGAAACCATATGGCAGGGGAAGCGGCCCCGGCTACTGGAAAAGCGGGGCTTTCCCCGCAAGGAGGACACCATGACACTGGGAACCATCAGCACCGTCGGACTGGGATCCGGCCTTGGACTTCAGCAGATGCTGGATGATCTGCGTGAAATTGATGAAGCCCCTATTAAAAGGCAGAAAGAAAACCGGACCCTTATGCAGGCCCAGGCCCGGACGCTGGACACCCTGAATGCCGATCTTATGGGTGTCCGCTCATCTGCCAGAACCCTGTCCCTGGAGTCCCACTTCCTTGGACGTAAAGTTTCTTCGGGCAAAGACGATGTGGCAACGGCCACGGCCTCTTCGGGTATTGCCACAGGCAGCCACAGCCTTGAAGTTCACTCCATGGCCAAAAAAAGCACATGGCAAAGCAGCGGGGGCTTTTCCGACCCATCGGCAGCCTTCTATGAGCATCCCAAAACCGGGCTCCTTTCCGGAGACAGCGTGGCACTGGAAGACGCAACCACCATTCATCTCACCTTCGGAAGCCGGGAAGAAAAAATAAGTGTGGATATTCCCGCCGGGGCCACCCTGAATGAGGTGGCGGAAGCCATCAACAATGCCCCCGGTAATCTGGATGAAAACGGAAAACCCCTCATGAGGGCATCTCTGGCCACGGCCCCTTCCGGAGACAGCTATCTTTACATTCAGCCCGCCGATCCGGATGAAACCGTTCATCAGAACATCATCATTGAAGGCACAGAAGAAGGTCCGGACCTCAGCTTTTTGAAATCAGACATTACCTTTTCATTTAAAGTGGGGGCTGAAAATGATCCCATTTATGTCCGCATACCACCGGGAAGCAGCTATCAGGGCATGGTGAGTGCAATCAATGAACAGGCGGAAAAGCATGGGATGGATGCATCCATTATCAATGACGGAAGTTCCAAAGACCCCTATAGATTCACCCTGACCGCAAGGGAAACCGGGGAAGCCAGCCGTATTTTTTTAAGCCCCAACTTTGCCGGTATCATGGATGAAGTGCAGGGCGGTGAAGAAGAATCCCTGAATGCAAGGTTCACGGTCAACGGTATTACCTATCAGCGAAACAGCGACAGGGGCCTTGAAGATATAATTCCCGGCCTCAGCCTGAATCTTGAAAGCGAGGGGAAAACCACCATATCCATTACTGCGGACCATGATGGAGTAAAAGAATCAATCATGGAAATGATGGAAGGCATCATTAAATTCTCCGAAGACATTGCAAGACATACCAAAAGGGAACCGGAAGAAGAGGACGAGGGGCTTCTGAAGGATCTTTCTTCCGTAAGAAACATCGAAAGGGAACTGAAAACCCTTATTTCCCAGAGGGTGGGACAGGGAAGCGTAAGCTCTCTCTATGATCTGGGCCTCTCCTTTGACGGTGCCGGGCGCATTTCCTTTGACGAAAACAAGCTGGATAAAATGCTTGAATCCGATCCCGAAGCCGTAAGAAACTTCTTCCTCGATAATAAGGAGACAGAGCAAAAGGGCTTTGCCAGCATAATGAACGAGCGGCTGAGCCAGCTGACTTCGGACACGGGTCCCCTCTCCCTTCAGAAAAATACACTGGAAGAAAGGGAAAGAAGGCTTGAAACCACCATAGAAAACGCCACAGTCCGCCTGGACAAAAAATACGAAATTATGACCCATGAATTTATCCGGCTGGACAAGGCTATCAATTCCCTGAACAGTCAGGCCGACTTTATGAAAAGCATGTTCGATTCCTTTAACAATGCAGCAAACAACAATAAAAAATAGTTCTAATGATTCTGAATATTTTCCATATACCGAATACATACAGACAATCTTCCCATCAAGGAGGAAACCCATGAGTGCAGCCACAGCTTATAAAACCTACCAGAGCAATCATTTTGAAGGCATGGATCCAAGAAGACTGATCCTCATGCTCTACGATGGTGCCCTGCGCTTCCTTAAGGGTGCCCGTGAAGGGGCTCTGGAAAACAATCCACAGAAACGGGGAGAAAATATTGGCCGCGCCATTGCCATCATCACTGAGCTTCAGGCTTCTTTGAACCCAAACATGAACGATGATGCCACAGAATTTCTCAGGGGCCTTTACACCAGCATTCTTGCGGAACTTCCCACGGCCTCCATTGCAAACAATGTCAAGCCCATTGAACAGACGGAACGCTACATTGCCCAGCTCAGAAAAATCTGGGCCGAAGAGGTCATGGCCCTTCCGGCTACCCAAACCGATGCCGTTAAAACCACACTGAACCAGCAGACAGAAACCGTAGCATCTTCCCAGGAACAGGCCGCCAAAACACCTGCAGCTCCCCAGCCGGTTCCCGGAGGCTATCCGCCCCAGCAGAAGCCTGCTGCCCCGCCTGCCCCCGGATACGGTGGCAAGGGACAGGCTGCACGGAACTACGGACGCAGCTTCACCGTTTAAGGGGGTTTTTTATGGATTTTTTACCGGAAACTCTGATAAACAGTTTTGATACATATATCAGGATGCAGAAGAATCATCTTCTGAACCTTGAAATGCCGGAACCGGACATGGAAAACATGAATTTCGAAAGGTCCAGAAATTATGCAGATCTGGAACAGGAACTCCGTAACCTTTTGCGCCAGATACAGACACCTGCTTTCAACGATGAAACCAGAGAAGAAATGGTGACTGCCTGTAACCGCAGAATCCGTGCAATTATGGATACGGACGCAAGAATCACAGAAAAGATACGGCAGCACAAAGAGGAGCTGTCGAAAAAAATGCAGGAAATAAAAAGGGGGAAAACCGCAGTCAGCGGATATGGCGCTGGAATTAAGGGAAAAACTCTGGTTCGGCTTTCAGGGTAAAGAGAAAAGGGGGGCATCATGGAAATCAGTGTAAATCAGGGAGTAAAACAGACTGGCGAAATCAGTAAAGTTAAAAATATTTCCGAGGCTCAGGGGCTTCCTGATAATAAAGCCAGATCCGGCCAGGAAAAAAGAGCGCAGTCCAGCGAGGAAGCCTTTAAGTTCAGGACAGACACAAACCTTGAAAAAGCCCGTCAGACGAAGGAAAAAGGCAAGGACACTCCGCTGGAAGACCTTGAAAAGGCAACGAAAGATCTCAACAAGTACATGGATGAACTTAAAACAAGCTTAGGCTTTACCATCCATGACGAGACCAATGAACTTCTGGTGAACATCATCAATCGGGATACCAAGGAAATCATCAAGCAGATTCCTCCTGAAGAACTTGTGGCCATACGGGAAAAAATGGCGGAACTGGCAGGTATTCTTCTGGATGAAAGGGTCTGAAATCATCAGACCCTGAATCCAAAAGAGCTTCATACCACAGGATGTTCATAGGAATAATGGGTATCGTACATGACAATCTGTACGGCCTGCCGTTTTTCTGCGTTCACCAGAAGGGGGCTTGCAAGATTGGCCACCAGACGAAGGGCGGCCTCCTTTTCAGGATTCGCAGCCTCTTCCGAGTACATGCGAACCACAACATAAAGTAAAAGATCATTTTCCGGTTCACCGGTCCACCCCATCTCCTCACGGACGGGGGCCAGATCCACGGAATAGTCCGGTTTGAAAAGACAGGGATCCATGAGCATCAGGGCAATGTCCGGCACATCCACACACTGCAGCCAGCAGAAAGGTCTTGTGTCTTCCTTGTCCAGAATCACAAAACGCTCTTCACCGGGAAACCCCGCCAGACCATAGGGCAGATAAAGAATTTTTTCTTCTTCAACCTCAATCACACCAAATTTTGCCGTTTCAATCTGCATCGCTTCCTCCGGATCCAAAGTGATTGTTTCAGCTTTTCTCCATACGCTCTTTCCAGAGACGCAAGGCCGCATCCATGGGCCGCAGCCGTACATCTTCCATGGCAGCAAGGTTGCACTGCCTCACCCTCTCAAAAACCTCTTCCCTGTGTATGGCAATACTTTCCGGCGCCCTGATTCCAAGCTTGACTCCGCCCTTGCCCAGCTCCAGCACCTGAATTGTAATATCATTTCCTATCCGGATCTGTTCACCGGCCTTTCTTGTCAGAACCAGCATGATCATTCTCCCGGAAAACAAAAGGCCTACATATAATCCATGAGGCTCATTTTCATAATTTTGGATGTGGAACTCATGGCTGCCTGATAGCCCAGCTCCCGGGCCTGCAGATTCATGATGGCCTCTATCATATCCGCATCTTCCAGATGGGACCGGTGATCTTTGATGCTAAGCCGCATGTCCTTATGAATACCCTGCTGAATTTCAAGACGGTTAAAACGGATACCCGTGTCCGCATGCAGGGAGTTCACATGCTGAAAAGAGGTTTCCAGACGCTGCATACCCTGCTCCATTCCCTCCACATCATTGGATTCAAGGTCAGCCATCAGATCGGTCATCGTACGGAAAAGACTCCATTCCACATCCCGGCTGCTCTGCATGGGCATAAAGGAAATATCTTTTTCGGAAAAACCGATAATCCCGGCCATGCTCTTACCCGTACCGCCAGTATCTGCAGAACGATTCCGGCCGGTTTCAAAAAGAAGGTCCAGTGAATGCAGACGGTCCGACTCCTCACGGATGACGAATTTTCCCGTTTGTTCATCGTAAGTAACATCATAACGGATACCGTAGCCCTTGTCACGGGATTCCTTTTCCATTGCCTTTTCAATGGCTTTCGCTAAATCCTGCATGTCCGTAAAAACCAATTCCGTCCAGTCATCCGGTGGTTCTGGTTTCGGGAAAGGTACCACAGAGGCCGTGAGTTCACAGAACTCCTGATGCTCCCCTTTTCCCACGACCTCTCTGAAGTCCAGACGATTATTATTCTGATCCAGCACAACCCGGACCACCTTATCATCACTCATGGGAAATCCGGCCACCGTATCCGCAGCAGGATCAAAGCCCAGGGTCTGCCCTGCGCTTCTGTGGGCGTTGGGCCCGCTGTTCCACAGAAAACGGACCTCACTCACCTCCTGAGTACCGCCACGGATGGAAAAGGTATTCGTGATTTCGTTATAATCCACGGCGTACGCCAGCCCGGAAGGGGAAGTCTCCCGCAGCTCTGCCTGTATATCCGCCGCCAGTTCACGGGGATCCGTATATTCTTTCATCGGCAGCATAATGGAAAGTACCTTGCCCGGATTGCCGCTTTCATCCACTTCCTGGAAATCCAGATATCTGTTTTCCTTGGTGATACGAAAAAGAACCGCATCACCATCCGCCGTGTACGTAATGGGCGTTGTATCCGGAAAAGATATTTCAAAATCCTGAGCATCATAACCCAGCATGGCAGCCATGCTTCGGTGGCTGTCCCCGCCACTTTCCCAAAGAAAACCAATGGCAAAAGGATCAGCGGGTGACGGCACCACGGAGGAAGCATCCACTTCCATGGAAAAACGCCTGTCTCCCGTTCCCGTAAGGGGATCATAACCATAGCTGAGATCATAGATCACGCCGTTACCCAGCATCTCGGAGGTATCGGTCATGGCTTGGCTGACAGCATCCTCAAAATCGGCCACGCTGGTGTAGGCTCCCGCAGGAATAACGGCCGTGAGGGTTCTGGTTTCCATTTCCCCATCGGCATTGACAAAGGATTCCGTAAAATTAATGCGGTTATTTTCCGGTGTCACATCAAACAATACGGCAGCATCCCCCACGGGAGACTCTACAACCATATCACTGACATGAAAACCAAGGCTTTCTCCCGCACTGCTCACCCGTGAAGCTGGTCCCGTTTCCCAAAGGAGTTCCAGTTTCTGCAGGGTGCTGCCTTCCTCACGGATCATGAAACGGCTGGTGGCCGGATCATAGCTGACAGCATAGAGAATTCCGGGACGGGGAGGAACTTCAAGCTGACCCGCATCATGGGAAGCCTCTTCCATGGCCCTTTTGATCTCTGCGGTCAGCTCTTCCATGCTTTCATAATTTTTATGGGCTATACTGGCCGTAAGTTCAGCGGAGCTGCCATCCGGATGGATTTCCCTGAAATCAATGTGCTGATTGGTTACGCCAATTTCTATGGCTGTGATATAGGGTGGCTTTGTGCTGCTCATCGGAGGCAGAAGACTGGTATTGCTGCCGTAAAAACCCATATCCCTGCCAATGGAGGTCATACCGGTAAAAGGCACCAGATTCAGCTCAATGCTGTCTCCGGCCTGAATACCTGTCATATCCACCGTTATTTCCAGATCCGTGCGGCCATTGTCGCTGAGGTCCAAAAAAATTTTTCCGTTCACCGGGCTCACCTTACCCGGAAGAACATAGCCCGGATTGTTTTCAACGGTAAAACTGTCCTTCCCGTCCCACACAAGCCGCATGGGCTCATTCTCCTGGGTGGCAAGGGTGAGATGTTCCGGATTTCTCAGGTTCACGGTAAGGCTTTCGGGCAGAATGGAGCCCGTTACGGCGGCATTCTCCACCCGGGCATTGCCTCCCGTATCCCAGAGAATTTCCGTACGCACAAAGCTGTCCGTACCCGCCCCCTTTTCCCGGATGACATAGCTGCTGGCTTCCTTATCATAGCGTACGGTATAAGTCAGCCCGTACCCGTCTTCTGCGGAGGCCGCATTCATCTGCTTCTCCACTTCAATGGCCAGTTCCTCTTTCGTATAGGAACCATGGGGAATTTCAACGGTCATGGTTTTCCGGTAGGCGGGTCCCAGCCCCCTGTCTTCCTGAAAAACAAGGCTGTGGTTGGTTTTATTCACCTTCAGATAATCCATATAAAAAATGGTTGACCCGTCCCTGCCCACTTCCATGGATTTCTGATCACCCGTACGGATACGAAAGGCCTCATCATCGCCCTCATAGCTGACACGGGGGGGATTCTCCCGGTCATGGTAGATAAAAGGCGGCTTATCCGTACGGGATCCCCCGAAAATATAGCTTCCGTTCACCTGGGTATTGCCCAGATCCACAATCTGCCGCAGCATTCCGTCTATGCGGGCAATGGCATCATTTCTCTCCTGAGGCCCGGCAGCGGAACTGACCAGCTGGCTGATCTCCAGATTCACATCAATGATCAGCTCCTTCATGCTGTCCATGGCCGAATCCGCAGCATCCAGCCACGTTTTGCCCATATCCATATTTTTATTGAGCTGTTCAAGACCGGCAATGGAGGAATTCAGGCGCATGACCTGGGCCAGACCCATGGGATCATCATGAATATGGTTAATCCGCTTGCCCGTTGTCACCACCTCATTGGCCTTGTAATAGGCACTGCTCTGGCTGCCGAGACGGTGGGTGGAAGTATCAAAAAGGATTTTATTGGGTACACGCATGGAATCACCTCATATTGACGAGGGTGCTGAGCATTTCATCGGATACGGTGATCAGTTTGGCCGCTGCCGTATAAGCCTGCTGATACTTGATGAGGTTCACCATTTCCTCATCCAGTGACACGGCGGAAAGGGAATCCCTCTGCTGGCCGAGATTGTAAAGCATGGTACCGTAAAACTCCATGGAGCGAAGCTCTGTCTGATAGCGGGTTCCCATATTGCCTACTATTTTCTGATAATAGCCTTCCAGGCTGGCATCGGTCTGGGTGGCAAAGGCTTTACCGCTGCGGGAAAAACGCCACTCTTCAAACTGAATGCTCTTTCCCTGAAGATCGGCCATGGCAATGGCTGTGCTGCCGTCACCGGGACGGATCTTTCCCGTGGCCGGATCTATGGTGCCTGCACTGATCAGCCCCGTTTCCTTCACCACATCATTCACCTTTATACTGGAGGCATCCGTACCCGTATAAAAAGTGTTCACACCCAGAGCTGCGGCCAGACCGCTGTTATGGGCCTGTTCACCGGAAAAGGCAAATCCGTAGTGATCGGGCTTTCGTTTCAGAATATCCATCTCCACATAACCGGAACCCGTAACGGGCTGATCAAAACTGAGCTGAATATCCGCAAGGCCGTTACCGTTGAGGTCTATGCCGAAACCGGAATCATCGCCATCTTCGGGTACAAGTTTTGCCACACCACGGGTATAATCATTACGGATGGACCACTTGCCGTCTTCATCCCTTTCCAGTCCGAAATCAAGGGCTTCTTCCTGAAGGGCCGTTGCATCCAGTATGGTTATACGGGTGTTCACATCACAAAAACCATTCACACCGGAGCAGCCTAGATCTGAGATGGCAAAGGTGGGCGTTTTCGTGGTAAATTCAAGACTGCCGTCATGCAGTACCCGGGCCGTCACGCCCTCACCCTGTCGATTGAACTGGGCAGCAAAGCTGTCTGTGGTCCAGTGCCAGTCCGATCCTTTGAGCAGGGTGCCATTACCATTGGCATCCGTTTCGATGACAAAAATATCATCTTTAAAAAGAATTCCGGAATCAAAACCCAAACGCATGCCATCCACTTCTACGTAGATCGGTGGTTTTGTGCGTTCATCCACCTCCACCACCACCTCCCCATGGCCGTAACGACTTTCCCACTGAAGGGTAACCGTTTCTTCTCCGAGGGCACCACCGGGGGGTTTTACCGTAAAAATATAGCTGTCATTGATGCTCCCGGCCCGACCCTTTAACGACATATTCAAAGGAGCTGCCCTTCCTTCATCATCCGTATTGATGGAAAAGGTATTGCCCGCCACAAGGGTTCCGGGGGCAAGATGAAAGGAAAGATCCGTGCCACTCAGCCCATAGGGACCGGAATCCTGAATGGAAATCAGCCCCGAACGGCCCGTAAACTCACCATGACTGTCATATTCCCGCCACTCCATAGCAGCACCCGTACCGAAAACAGCAGACTCCGCATGGGGACTGGCATTGTCCAGAACCGATTGAAAAGGCCCTTCCAGTCCAAAACCGCTACCCGTGACCACACTGAGTTTAGCCGCCAGGTTATCGTCAACCTCAAATTCTGAAATGCGGATGTTTTCCCCGTCATTACGCAGAATGGAAACCGAGCTGCCCGATCCTGCAATGCGGTACAAAGAGGCATCCAGCCCGGCACCCAACAGGGCTGTTTCCAGATCTCCGGCAAGCGTGCGGTCATCCGATGCCGTGACAGGGAAGGTCACGGTCACACCATCCACCTGAAAAGAAACCTCATCCCCCACATTAAAATCCGTAAATCCACCGTCACCGCCCAAGGTGAGGATGGCATTGGCCGCAGGCACAGAGCTGTCCGCCGTGACATTGAACAGGCTGCCTCTGGCCGGATCCGCACTGCTGCGGATTTCCATTCCCGGTGCGGCAAAAACGGTAAAGGTAGCTGTTTTCATAGCAGAATTGTGCCCGACACCGCCAAGGGTTTCTGAATCCACACCCAGCGTTACCATACCGCCAGACTGTTCATAGGGAGCCACCGTCACTCCGGAAACGCTATCCCCAACCAGGTTAACACTGCCTGCGTCCGTATCATCCACAAGGGTTCCGGAGGCTCCTGTCACCCTAAAGCCACCGGTTCCCGCACTGGCTTCATCATCCAGTCGGGTATTCAGGCCGCTGATGTCCATCGCCGCGCCGCCGCTCCCCCGGAGGTTTAGGGCATTGCCATTCCGCTCCCATGAAATCCCACGGCTCTGCAAAGCCGTCTTTTCCCGCATCAGGGCCGCTTCCAGATTTTTTGCCGTCGCTTCCTGATCGCTTTCATCTATATGAAAACGGATCTCCACCCCTCCAAGGGTAAAAGAAGCCAGACCGGGGCCATCTCCATCTTCCACAAAAGTATCCAGTGTGATGCTGGCATTATCCACTACCCGGAAATCAGCAATCCCCAGATTCTCACCCTTTGTGCTCTTCAGAACCGCCACCGTAGTACCGGCAGAAGGATCGAACTCCAGATTCAGATCCTCGGACTGATCCACAACAGCCCTCAGGGCAGCATCAAAATTGGAGCGTGTGGCCGCATCATCCTCCCCAACCCGGAATACCACCTCTTCCCGGATATCGCCCGCTATCAGGGTAAACATGACCTCATCATGTTCCTGCATATGTGCACTGCCCATAATGGAATCCATGTCCAGTTCCAGCTGATTGGAAAGACTGTAGGACTGCAGACCGTCCACCCCGTTCAGGGCCGCCGCAATGGCGGCGGATGAAGGCTCGATCATCCCTTCTCCATGACCGATCTCAAGGGTCTGCACATTCCCGTTGCCATCCGTAATGGTAAGGGTCTGCCGCCGGATGGCCTGGGCCAGGGCCGTTTCCGGATCAGCAGCCGTCTGCACCGTACCCAGATTCTGCCCGTCAGCCAGCCAGAGGGATTCTCCCGTGGTGCCGCTTCGCACCACCTCAAAATCATAACGGCTGTCCGCAGCTCCCGTACCCGACCAGTTCTGGACAGCAGCCGTGGAAACCCCCATATCCACAACGGTCTGGGTGTAGGAAGAGGGAATGGTACCCTTGTTTTCCACCCACATACCAAAATCCTTTGAATAATCGATACGATCTCCGTAAGGAAGGGTGGCCAGCCAGTTGCTTTGTCTGGGCTGATAAGTCCCTTTCAGGGGTTCGGTCATGTAGTAGGAACCGGCCCCCATGCTATGGCTTTTGTTCACATTCCAGATGGTTTCTCTGGCCAGTGCGTCCATTTCCCTCCGGTAACGGGGAATCTCCACATCCCGCATTTCCAGCCAGCCCCCAAGTTTTCCTCCCTGTATGCGCTCTGTGATATCCACCCTTCCACCGTCCGAAGCAACCCACTTCACCTGACCGGATTCGTACTTCAGATCATAGGATGAATTACCGGAAACCAGAGGGAAACCTCCTGCTGTGGTAATGGTTACCGCACCCTTTTCATCCTCAAAACTTTTGATATCAATAATTTCCGAAAGCTCTTTGATTTTTTCATTACGGAGATCCCTGTTATCATTGGATGTTCTCTGGCTTTCCTGCCCCATGACAGACTGGTTCAGACGGGCAATTTCAACGGTCAGCTGATTGACCCTGTGTACACCATTCTGAATATCTGAATGCAGATCCTGCTCCAACTGCCAGAGATCCCTTTCCATAATATTAAAACGCTCACTGAGCTTCACCCCGTTTTCATACACATTCATACGCTCCGCAGCGCCATCGGGGTTATTGGCAAGGGTGTTCCAGGAATCCCAGAAATCCGGAAGAAGCTGGCTGATGCTCGTATTGGAGCTTTCACTGAACATCCCGGACAACACCTTCATATAGTTCATAAAAGCTTCCGATGCGGAAAAAGCCGACTTCTGGCTTGTGATACGATCTTCCAGCAACTGGTCCGCCGTCTGACGGATCTGCTGGCTCATGACCCCGTTACCGATGAGGTGCCCGGACTGAACAAGGGGGGCATTGGCAGCCTGGGACACGGACTGACGGGAAAAATTCGGGTTGTTCACATTGGCAATATTGTGGCCCGTTACGTTAAGGCCAAGCTGCTGGGCCGCAAGTCCCTGCTTTGCAATGTTCATGGTGCTGTTGATTCCGGCCATGGTCAGACCCTCCGGTTGACATACCCGTTTCCGGTTCCGGTCATACGACTGCTGCGGTCATAGCCCGCCTGCTTCTGCGGCCGCATGAATACGGACATCATTTCACCCACCACATCCAGACAGAGACTGACATAGGTGATATTGGCATCTGCTGCGCTGCGCACCTGTTGCCCCAGATCCTCTGCTTTAAGAAAAAAAGGCTCCAGATCTGCCTGCTCTCCGTGGGAAAGCCTGTCCTTGAGCACCCGGGACTGGAAGTGAATGGCTTCCACATCCAGCGGCCTGCCTGCCCTGACCATGACCTGCTTGATGCGCTCCCTTACTTCCATGATGGCTCCGGCGGCCTTCTGCTTCTCCTCAGCCAGAGGCCAGAGGGGGGCCACATCTCCTGATTTAAGAATATCTGCTTCTTTATCCAGCACGGAAAGAAGGTTCTCAAAGCAGGCAATTTTTTCATTGTAAAGGCTCTGAAGTTCCGTTGTCAGTGTCATGTCTGCCTCCTCCATGCTGAATAAAGCGATGATGTATATTCAGGATGCCCTGCCGTTTTTTTTGAAAAAACATGAGCCGAATCAAAAAGGGCATAAAAAAACCTATGCAGAAGATCGGCATATCCGAGCCTCTGCATAAGTTTTTTTGCATAATATGTGCCAGAGCTTTAAAGCTCTCTGCTTCGCATGAATCAACCTGAAATCAGCCGTCCCCGCCAGACCTTGAAAGCTGCCGGTAAAGGAAATCCCGCAGCCCCGGACTGTTGCCTCCCTTGGAAATGCGCTCAGCAAGCTCCTGATCCAGCCGGGACTGCCAGATCTCCTCGGCCTGTCCCTGACCAAAAATACCATCCCCCGGCAAAGTTTGCCGCATACCCTTCAGCATGGTCTGCAGCATAATAGCTTCAAAACCGGCGCATGCCTCCTTCAGTCTGGCATCTTCAGCAGCCCTGGCCGCAGCCTTTGCATCCCCGGCCAGCCGGGACTCCGAAACCATAGACATCTGTACATCGCTATTCAGGCGCATAGGGCATCTCCCTGCTGTTTGAACTTCCATTAAGGTGCTTAAACTTTTTAAGGTCTTTAGAGTCTTTAGGGTCTTTAATGAAGGCAGGCACCAGAGGCCTGCCGGGTTTAGAGCCTTTAAGGTCTTTAAAAAAGGCTGTGAGGGTAAAAGGTGTTGTAGGGGCAGACCCCTGTGCCTGCCCGTCTTTAATGTCTTTAAGGACCTTAGACCCTAAATAATCTCAAGATCCGCCTGTAAGGCTCCGGCAGCCTTGATGGTCTGAAAAATACTGATCATATCCCTTGGTGTAACACCGATGGCATTCAGGGCCCGCACAAGCTCACCAATGGTGGCCCCGCCGCCCATGAGCATGACCTTGGCCATTTCCTCATCCACATCAATCTCGGTTTCCGGCACAACAACGGTTTCACCTTCACCAAAGGCCTCAGGCTGACTCACCCTTGCCATCTCCCGCACGGAAATACTGAGATTGCCATGGGCAACGGCAACGGTGGATATCCTTACATTTTCTCCGATGACCACCGTACCTGTTTTTTCATTCACCACAATGCGGGCAGGCATATCCGGATTCACCTCCAGGGCTTCAATACCTGCAATGAACATGGGAATGGAAGACTGGAGGTGTTCAGGCACATGAATCTGAACAGCTCCGGAATCCAGTGCCATGGCAAGGGGCTTGCCAAGGGCATTGTTAATGGCTTCCGTCATCCGGATCACCGTTGTAAAATCCGGCTGATACAAAGAAAGGGTCAGGCTGGATCTGCCGTTCAGTTCAAAGGGAAGCTGCCGCTCCACAGAGGCACCTCCGGCAATGCGCCCCACAAGCAGATGATTTTTCACCCTGGCTGCTCCGGCACCATCAGCACCATGCCCCCCCAGAGCGATGGCACCCTGGGCAAGGGCATAGACATTACCATCCACCCCCTTGAGGGGAGTCAGCAGAAGAGTGCCCCCCGCAAGGCTTTTGGCATCTCCCATGGAAGAAATGGTCACATCTATCTTATTACCCACACGGGCAAAGGGAGGCAGGCTGGCCGTTACCATGACCGCTGCCACGTTTTTGACATTGATCTGGTTCCTGTCAATGCTGATACCCATACGGTCCATCATACTGGCCAGGGCCTGGGTGGTGAGGGGGGTATTCTTGTCCCCTGTGCCATCAAGGCCCACCACAATGCCGTACCCCAGAAGCTGGTTGGAACGCACCCCCTGAAAGGCGGCCATATCCTTGATTCTCGCCCCGTGCGCAGGAAAAACCAGCACCCATACCAGAAGGCTCAGCAGAAAAAAGATGCTCTTTTTTGTATAATCATGCGCCATGGCATCCTCCGGGTTCTTTCGGTATTCTCTAAAATGGCCAGTATCTGTCAACAAAGCGTGTCATCCACCCGGGCCTCTGCTTTTCATCAATCACGCCCCTGCCGGAATATTCAATACGGGCATCGGCCAGCACCGTGGACTGCACCCGGTTGTCCGATCCGATATCCTTGGGCCGGATTACCCCGGAAACGGTGATAAACTGCGTCTCATGGTTGACTTTAAGCTCCCGGCTGCCATAGACCATGACATTTCCGTTGGGCATGACCTTGATGACCCGGGCTCCGATGGATGCGGTGATACGGCCGGACCTGTCACTCTGACCGGAACCCTTCAGCTCGGTCCGGGTGTTGGCTTCAAAAAGGCTGGCCGCATCAATGTTGCCTCCGAGATTCGAAGTAAGACCCAAAGCATTGGGTATACCTGCCCTTGTAGTGGTTTCCCTCTTCAGGTTGGTGTTGGCCGCCACCTGGGAAGTGGCATTTTCAACAATATCCACAATAACCGTATCCCCCACACGTCTGGCCCGCTGATCCGTAAAGAGCATATCTCCTGAATCACTCCAGAGAGATCCCTCCGGTGGAGGCACAGCCCCAAAAAATGCTGGCGGCGCCTCCATGCCCATGGGCTGAGGCACCAGAGCTGCCTGGGGTACGGACTGGGCTGCACAACCTGCCATTAGAAAAAGACAGAAACCCGCCAATATAGAATTCAGCCCCATTGTATTTTGCATCCCTCGCCTCCTTCGGGTCATTACTCCTGACTCCAGTATCTTTTATGCCATCCCAGACCAGTAAACCTCAGTATCTTTAGGCTATTTCCGAGATTATACTCCACTCGGCCATTCATAGGATATTTGACAATTTGAACAATACTTATCAGCACTGTTCTTGTGACCTTTCATTAAGGGACGGCGTTTCAAAAATAGCCCTGTAGAGTATAAAATATTTAGGAAAAACCAATGGACATAATGCCTTTTAAAGCTTTCTTTCCACTCTCCACTTCCAACTCCCAACTTTCCACTAAAAAGCCAGCCGTACCTGCCCTGCCGCCGTCACTTCTCCCTGTACAACCTTGCCCGTACGAAGATTTTCCACGGGTATGCGTTCCCCCATCCCCCCATCCCTGAGGGCCTGACCTGCGGTATGAACCATAAGGGTCTCACTCTGCACCACCATCCGAACCCGGTCTCCCCGCCGTACCAGAGGCGGGACCATCAGCCGGTCCGCCCGAAGGGCATCTCCTGCACTGATTCTTAAGCGGACAGCCATCCCATAGACAGCCTCAGCATCCAAAACCACATCATCCCGCAGCTCAGAAAGATTCCTGCGTTCCATTCGCAAATCATCAGGACCAATGACGGCATCCCTCTCCATCGTACGGACCGCAACAGCCACACTGCCCATGCGATCCACCTGGGCGGCAAAACGGAGATTCCCCATGGACTGCCCGTCAACAAAAACAGGAAACTGTCCCCGGATACGACTTCCCGTACCGGAAAATTCCAAGGCCCCCAGGGTCAGCCTGCCCAATGCAAAGGTATCCTGCCCCTGAAGGCGCAGATCCCTGATTTCAATGGAAGCGCCAGGATATCTTTTCCGCATGGAACTTTGCAGCAAAACCTTCACCCTTTCCTCGGAGATACTCTGCCCCGGCCGCTCCACCCTCAGTACACCTGGGATTTCGTGTTCCGCATCGGGAAATTCCCGTAAAATCAGAATACGGATGCGGCTTCCCGGAAGGGAAAGGGAATGACCAGGCCTTGGGCTTCGCCCCAGAACCAGTTTATCAAGCTTTGAAGTACCCTCTATACGGGCAACTTCCCCCAGAAGAATTTCATCCCCCGTCACACGTACAGACTCCGGAAGCACCACCCGCACCGATGCAGAAGAAGACACAGCACTTCCCATAATCAGCCAGAACAGTATCCATCCGGAAATCCGTACGATACGCTTCATAATTTCACCCCTAACGCTTGAGGCCGTTTGCCAGTCCCAGCATGGCATCGGCCGTCTGCACACTCTTGGAGTTGGCTTCATAGGCACGCTGTCCCACAATCATGCCCACCATCTCTTCCACCACACTCACATTGGACATTTCCAGATAGTTGTTGGCAAGGGTGCCCAGTCCGTCTTCTCCGGGAATACCTTCAATGGCAGGACCTGAACCTTCCGTAGGACGAAAAAGGTTCTGCCCCATGGCAAAAAGCCCCGAAGGATTCACAAAATTATGGATGGTGATCTGCTCCTGAACCAGAATTTCATCGCCCTGTCCATGGGCCGTAAGCAGGCCATTGGACTGCAGAGTCACCAGAATGGTTTCCGGCGGAATGGCAATTTCAGGCTGCAAGCGATCCCCGGCAGGGGTGGTGATAAAACCCTCAGCATCCCTTGAGAAATTACCGGCACGGGTATACACAGGCTCCCCGTTCTGCATCACCTGAAAAAACCCCCTGCCTTCAATGATAAAATCCAAGTCATTGCCCGTCTGGGTATAATCCCCTTCCGTAAATACCTTCTGCACGCTGGCAGGACGCACCCCCATACCCACCTGAATACCCGAAGGAATCTGACCGCCACCCGGCGTAATGGCTCCGGCCACCAGCATGGTCTGGTACATCACGTCCTGAAAATTAGCCCGGCTTTTTTTAAAGCCCGTGGTATTGGTGTTGGCAAGGTTATTGGCAATGACATCCGTCTGCATCTGCTGAGCCACCATGCCTGAGGCAGCCGTCCATAGACCTCTTATCATGGGGTCCTCCCTTCATTAAAAACAGGTAAAACAGCCATCAGGCTGGCGAACGTCCCAGCTCCGTGATGGCCTTGGTGTCCATCTCATCTATGGTCATCATCATCTTCTGCTGAATTTCATACATGCGGTGTATGGAAATCATATGGCTCATCTCCTCCACAACCTCCACATTGGCCATTTCCAAAGCCCCCTGCTTCAACCTTATGTTGGGTGGCGGCAAAGCATCTGCATCATCGCCCTTGTAACGAAAAAGGGTTCTCCCCTCCTTTTCAAGCCCTTCAAGGTTTCCAAAGGTGACAACATCAAGGGCTCCCACCAGTTCTTCATCCACAAAAATATTGCCCTGGGCATCGGCAAAAACCCGGCCATCGGCCACACCCAGAGGCGCACCACCGGAAAGGACAGCTTCACCCTGCTGTGTCACCAGAAAACCATCGGCATTCACCGTGAAGTTACCGTTCCGCGTATACCGTGGTCCCCTGTTGGTCTCGATGACAAAAAAACCTTCATCTTCCAGGGCAAAATCCAGATCATTGCCCGTCATACGCACCGGTCCCTGGGTGAGATCCGTATGGAGCTGTGCCCTGAAAGCCTTGTCAAAGGATACAATGTCTTTTTTAAAACCCGGCGTATCCGCATTGGCCAGGTGATTGGATGTGTTTTCAAAATGTCTTTCCTGCCGCAGGCCACCCTGCACAGGGCGTGTCATCTGAAGAATCATGGCGTCCTCCCTTTCGCTCTGACCTGATTCAAAGCAAAAAAAATGCCATGAAACTCAAAAGCCCGCAAAAGGCCCTTTGAAGAATTCCATGACACCTTACACAAGAATTTACGCCACTTCATTGACGCAGGCTGCCCGGCAATTTTGACAGGGCAGGGAAAAAACTACCCGGATGGAATCAGGGCTTTCGTTTTCTTTCCTGTTCTGTAAACAAAGGCCAGAAGCTCCGCCACCACCTGATACAGCTCCGGCGGCACTTCCTTTCCCACATCCAGCGCTTCCAGAAGATTCACAAGATCCCGGTCTTCCTTCACGGGGATACCATGTTCTTCCGCCAGCTCCATGATTCTTCTGGCAATACTTCCCCGGCCCTTGGCCATGACCTTGGGAGCCGCATCCTCCAGCACCTTATAACGAAGAGCCACAGCCTTGAGCGGCCCCTTACCACCCTTTCCCTTTTCCTCCGCCATCGGATTTCCCCCGCACCATAGAAATCATACAACCACCCCCCAGCCATCTCCCGGTACAGCACCCTCCTCCTCCCAGACATCATTATTCTCCAGAAGCTGATACCTTACGGGAAGAACCCGGAAACCAAGCCCCTTAAGCCGCTGCACCAGCTCAGGCATCTCTTCTTCAAAAAGGGCTAAAACCTCAGGATCTTCCGCCCAAAAACCCAGCTGCAGCTCTTTAACGAAAAGGAGGGCATCCGCCCGGATACGGCCAAGACTTTCCAGATCCAAAGACAGACCGGCACGGAGAACCTTCGGCTCCGAATCCCCTCCGCCGCCTTCTCCAAGATCCATGAAAAAACGGCCCATAAAAAAAATTCCGTCCATGCTTAAAGGCAGAGGCAGGGAAATACGACCCTGATCCACCAGATTTCTGGCAATCATCTCCCTAAAATCCTGCACCAGCTCAGAAGCTTCCTTTCCTCCTTCTTTTTCAGCAAGGGCAGCAAGGGAAAAAAGCATGTCGTCCTTGAATCCTGCAGACAAAGGCTCCCGCATTGCTGAAGGCTCATGGAAAAAAGATCGCACCAGTGAGGTCAAAGCCTGCTGATTTGCCTTAATATCGGAAGCCATGGATAAAAAAGGCAGAGAAACTCCTTTTTTTTCAGAGCCTGAAGCCTGCATACTCCTGCCCTGCACAAGGGAGGAAAAAAGCTGCAGCATACGACCCATGGGCCTTGCCCCGTGGACGGATCGGCCAGCAGATGCCTGTCCGGACAGAGAAGATGTTTTATCCTGAAGAGAATCCCGGGAAGAAAGGGTGGCTGTTTTTTCATCTTTCAGAGACTGGGGCAGAATTTCCAGAACTGGACCTTTGGGAGTAGCATGGATACGCAGCTCCACAAAAGAACCGGGGACAAGGGGTTTTTCCGGACGAATCAGAAGAGTCTGGCCCGCAAAACTCAGACGCACCCTGCCATCGGCAAGGCCCGCTGCCACCTTTGCGCTGTAACGGGCTCCGGGCCTGAGCAGGGCTTCCAGACGGCTCTGTTCACGGATTCCCGGAAGGGATGAGAGGGACAGGGAAAATGACATCAGCGGGAAAGGGCATCCAGTTTACGTTTCAAATCCAGAATAAGGCTGACTTCACCGGGACTGACGGCCAGCTCCCTGGCAATGCGTTCCGCATCCCTGCCCTGATCTGCCAGATCCAGAACAGCACCCTGCAAATCCATGGACTCACTGTTATGGCGTTGACTTTCAGCAGATTTCAAAGTGGCCTCCGCACGATTCACCATAAGACTTAAAGCTGTGATTCTGCGGTCCAGATTTTCATTCAGGCTATGAATAAGACGCTGCTTCTCCCGAAGCTGTTCATCAAAGGCCATGGAAAGATTCCGTGCCTGATCCACCAGTGGAGCAAGGCTTGCCAGCACACGGTCCACCGCCTTATGCACGGCCTCATCCTCCAGGCGGCGCATCAGACGACGCAGACTCAGAATCACAAAAAATATCAGAAAAATATTGGCCACCATGGGTATGGCAACCCAGTAAAGAAGCGTATCCACAGAGTCCTCTTCCAAAAGATGTCAGGCCCGGGTATTCACAAGACTTCCCACGCCTCCGGAGTGCTGCGTTTCCAACGCTTTCTCCTGCTTCTCCTGCCCTTCCCTTTTTTCCGAATCCCGGCCTTCCTGCCTGCCTTCCTTACCATCTCTCCCTGCTTTAAAGGCTTCTTCGCTGAGCTGTACTTCTTCACGCCTGCGGGCATCCCGCTCCGGCTGTACAGCATTGGCAGCCTGGGAGGAATCATAGGGCTGCGCCTTAAGATTATGGGCTTCCCGTACGGCCCCTCCCTGTTGAATCACCATATTGAGATTGGGTATGGTCGTCATGATGGCCTCCCCTTAAAAAGGTTTCTTAAATCAAAAAACAAAGCCCTTAAGGACTTTTTCATAAAAATAAGAAGCCCTTTATGAAAGATCAACCAATGGAAATGCGGGTAAAGACCACCCGGAGTACCGGAGCGTCATGGAAAGACTCATTTAGAGCATCAATCAGGCTCTTTTGCAAGTTTTCTTCCGTAATTTCCGTATTTTTAGATGCATCCACAGCCCTTTTCAAAGACTGAAAAATCACATCCCGGAAACGGGCGGGTTCTTTCTCAAAAGATATGGCAGCCTGCTGGGAAAGGTCGATGGAGAGATCTGCCATGAGGTAGGCCGTGTGGGTAACCCCCGGCGAAGAAGGCACAATAAAACCGGGAAGGCCCAGAGAAACAATGGCAGGCTGAACCGGCAAAGGACTTTCCTCCAAAGGAAGAGATTCAGGAATTACGGATTCTGCCATGAAGACCTCCTCCACAGGCGAACCGAAGAACCACCACCCACCCACCCCAGCCATCATCAGGAAGGCAATGCCCGCAGCCAGCGCCATGGGCCATTTTTTCCGCTTCTTTTTTTCAGATGCTTTTTTTTCATCCACAGGCATAAGAACCACACGGTCCTCTTCCTGAGGCTTTTTTTCTTCAGGTGCGGGCTTTTCTTCCTGCACAGGTGATTCTTCGGAAGCAGACTCCGTGGGTATTCCATCAAAATCTACAACTGCCTCTGCCTCATCCTCCATGTTGTTCAGAAGAGCATCCAGATCCTCCTGACTGAGAACCTCCTTACCCTCCTGAAAAGGCCTTTCTTCCCGGGCAGATTCTTCTGATAGAAACGAATCTTCCACCACCACATCTTTCATCAGATCTTCAAGATCCTGCTGAGAAATCAGCAGTTCTGCATCCGGATCCGCCTCTCCACCGTCCCCTCCGCCCTCAGACGATGCAGTGTTACCCAGCAGTTTTTCAATGTCATCCTGGGAAATCAGAAGATCCTCTTCCACATCCCCCTTGCTTTTTTCTTCCCCCATGCCGGATAAAAGACGGTCAATGTCATCCTGCCCTATGAAATCATCTTCTCCCTTATCCTCTGCAAGCACCTTCTTTTCTTTCTGCGGCTCAGCAATTGCTGTCTTTGCAGCCTGTTCTGCCTGGTGTGCCTTAAGGAGGGTATCAAGGAAATCCTGACTAAGAAGATTCGAACCCTCTTCTGTTTCATAGGAAGGTAAAGACAGGTCCTCCTGGGGTATGTCAGTTTCCAGTGCGGGAGATTCCGGCGCAGCAAGACCCATCAGTCTGTCAAGCTCATCCTGAGAAATTGCAGGACTGTCCTTATCCCATTCTGAATCCTCCGGTGGCGGTGATGTTTCCGAGCTTGCATTGCCACCGGATAAAAGGGCTTCTATATCGTCCTGACTCAGGGTGGCATTGCCCATATCATCTTCAGGAGCCGCTGGCTTTTCCGACGGAGGGGCGCTTTTGCCGCCATCTCCCGATAAAAGGGCCTCTATGTCATCCTGACTCAGGGTRTCACTGCCCATATCATCTTCAGGAGCCGCTGGCGTTTCCGGTGGAGGGGCGCTTTTGCCGCCATCTCCCGATAAAAGGGCCTCTATGTCATCCTGACTCAGGGTGTCACTGCCCATATCATCTTCAGGAGCCGCTGGCGTTTCCGGTGGAGGGGCGCTTTTGCCGCCATCTCCCGATAAAAGGGCCTCTATATCATCCTGACTCAGAGTGTCACTGCCAAAATCATCTTCCAAAGGAGGGGCTGGTGCAGGGGCCGCTGATTGCGGTTTTGCATCACCACCAGAAAAAAGAGCTTCTATGTCGTCCTGGCTCAGGGTGTCGCTGCCAAAATCATCTTCCACAGGAAGGGCTGTTGCAGGGGGTGCTGCTTCCGGTTTTGAACCACCACCGGAAAAAAGAGCTTCGATGTCGTCCTGACTCAGGGTGTCGCTGCCAAAATCATCTTCCACAGGAGGCTTTGTTTCCTGAACGGATGGCGCACCAAAATCACTGCCCGCAAACAGGGCATCAATATCCGCCTGCCCCACCATTCCCGATGCAAAGGGGTCCGCCTCCTCCCCGGAATGTGCAGCATCTGTTTCCGGGGTTCTGGTTTCAGGGGAAGGAACGGAAAAATCCCCCCGCAGAAAGGCATCAATTTCATCCTGGGTGACCGTATCAAAATCAGATCCGGCGGAAGAGGCTTCTGCGGCTGCCTCCGCAACCCCGCCTTTTTTTTCATCATGCCCGCCCGCAGCATCCAGCCCCCTGGCCTCCGTTTCCAGACCACGCAGCAGATCATCAATGTCATCCTGACCGATCTCAAGATCAATTCCGGATTTTCCATTTTTTTCCGCCATGCCCAGCCCCTTTTATTCTTCAGACATCCATTTCAGCTCCCCGCAGTCTTGTGCGCATTTTTACAAGGGCTGCGGAATGAATCTGGCAAACACGGGATTCGGTACGGTCCAGCACCTCACCGATTTCCTTTAATGTCAGATCTTCAAAGTAATAAAGAGAAAGCACAAGCTGTTCCTTTTCCGAGAGACCTGCTATCACCTTTGCCATGCGGGCCTTCATCTCTTCTTCTGCAAACCGGTCTTCCGGGTTGTCCGGACCCGTCAGCTGATCCTGAAAGGATTTTCCCGAATCCCTGTCCTTATCTGCTCCCCGGATACTGGCATCCAGATTCAGAAGGGCAGCACTGTGAATTTCTGCAAGAACATCCTGATAGGCTTCCAGAGAAAGGCCCATGGCCTCTGCCACTTCGCTTTCCTCCGCAGGCCTTCCCAACGCCCTTTCCACCCCGGCGAGGGCCTTTTCCACATCCTGGGCCTTTTTACGCAGGGATCTGGAAAACCAGTCCAGACTGCGCAGCTCGTCGAGAATGGCTCCCTTGATGCGGAACTGGGCATAGGTTCTGAACTTCACGTCCTTTTCAGGATCAAACTTATCCACAGCATCCATAAGACCAAGGCTGCCCGCACTCATCAGTTCATCCAGGGAAACGGACTGGGGAATGCGCATGGAAATACGCAGGGCCACACTGCGGACCAGATCCGCATGGGCCACGATCATGGCCTCCCTTTCATCGGCTGAGAGAATCCCTTTCAAAACAATCACGCCCTTTCATTCTGATATAAGTCTGCCCACAGGGAATAACCCTCAGACAGGAGGCAATGCCGTAAAACGTTTGAAAAAAAGCTTGATGGAACCTTCCGTATCATGGCGACGGGGTGCAGTGACAAGCATTTTGGCCAGCTTTGCTATCTGCTGGCTGCACTCTGCCCGGGGGTAAGCCGTAAAAACCGTTTTCCTTTCCTGAACGGATTTCCGCAACATGGGGTCCATGGAAATATGTCCCATATATTCCAGAACCACCCCAGTCAGAAAACGCTCCGCAGCCTGGTTCAAGGTAAGAAAAACCTGCTTGGCCTCTTTCACACTGCTTACCATGTTTACCACAAGTTTAAAATGCCTGGGACCATGCTCGGCCGTCATAACCTTCATCATGGCATAGGCATCGGTAATGGATGTGGGCTCAGGCGTTGCAACCAGCAGACACTCATCCGCCGCCAGATTAAAATAAAGCACATTTTTGGAAATACCCGCCCCCGTATCTATCAGAACCACATCCGCTTCCAGATCCGCGCTTTCAAATTCTCCCAGCAAAGTGAGCTTCTGGCCTTCCGTGAGGTGGGTCAGACCACTGGTACCGGAGCCTGCAGGAATTATGCGGATTCTGTCCGAAGGGGAAACCATGACCTCTTTCAGAGTCTTTTCTCCGTTCAGAACATGGCCTATATGAAAGGCCGGACGGATGCCAAAAAGAATATCAATATTGGCAAGACCCAGATCCGCGTCCAGAATCAGAACCTCTTTTCCCATCCCTGCAAAGGCACGGGCCAGATTGCCCACAAGGTTGGTTTTTCCAACCCCGCCCTTACCGCTGCTCACGGCAATCACCCTTGGCTGATCTGAAGACAGGGCTGCCACAGCCTGTCTCCGCTGAGCTCCCTGGCGGCTGATCATTTTTCTCAAACTCGTTGCCTGATCCACCCTTTTCTCCCTTCTTCCTGAACCTTACGAGGTTCCTGAAGTTTCAAAAATACGCTGTAAAAGGCCCTTGCGGGTCACAGGATGAATATCTTCGGGAACCCGCTGCCCATCGGTCACATAGGATACGGGCAGCGGATAATCCGCCAGCTGATCCAGAATCCCTCCCCTTTTGCGGGTTTCATCCAGCTTTGTGAATACATAGGATCTCGGGGAAAGCAGGGAGAAATTCTCCGCAGCCTCCCTCATGTTTTCCCGGCCGGTGGCCGCACTCAGAACCAGATGGGTAGCAATAGCCTGACGCCCTCCCAGAAGTCCGGCCAGCTCTTCCATGCGTGCGTGATCCAGATGGGAAAGACCTGCTGTATCAATGAGAATCACTTCACGGTTCTGCATCTGCCGCAGGGCTGTCTGCAGATCTTCCCTGTTAAAGGCAGGAAGACAGGGAATCCCCATAATCCCTGCATAGGTTTTCAACTGTTCCAAAGCACCAATACGATAGGAGTCCACGGAAATCAGCCCAACCCGCTTTTTTTGTTTCAGGCTTAAATCTGCGGCCAGCTTGGCAATGGTTGTGGTTTTGCCCACACCGGTGGGCCCTGCAAAGGCAACCACAGAGCGCTGTCCCGTAAGGGAATCAAAGGGCTGCATGCCTTCAATCAATGCCATCATCTCCACAAAAACCCTGCGGGAAAGGGCGTCCTTGCCAGCCCCTGCGGCCTGAGCCGATGTTTCCATGAGCTGCCTTGCCCGTTTTTCCGTAAGGCCCGTACGCACCAGACGGGTATAAAGGCTGAGGCTTTCCGGATGCCTTGTAATAAAATCAGGAATATTCTCCCCCTGCTGCAGAAGAAAAAGCATATCCCGTATACTCACAAGCTCATGCTGAACCTGCTGCCAGCCCACACCGGAGGAAGGAGGAGCAGCAGCGGAAAAATCATCGGTGACCCGATCCAGAACAGCGGCCATATCCTCTTCTTCGTCCTCGCCCTTTACGGTAAATTTTCTTTCCGTATTCTTCCCCGAAGCCTTCAGGGAAGCTCCCCCGGTGCGCAGGCGCAGATTCCGTACAGGCGCTTCTTTTCTGATCAGGGGCTTTTGCTGTTCTTCGGCAGCAGCAGTGACCTCAAAACCACCGGTTCCATATGGATTTCTTGGATCAAGGGGAGATTTCCGCGTAGAAAGAATCACGGCATTCACACCCAGTTCGGATTTAACCTGTGACAGGGCCTCCTGAATGGAAGATGCCCGAAAAGTTTTCACGCTCATCTTACAGGGTCACCTTTCCAATGGACTGAATGTTGACGTTCTGCACAATTTCCGCATGGGATGTGACGGCAAGGCTGGGAATACTCTGCTCCAGAAGCCGCCTCAAATGCCGCCTTAGAGTTGGGTTACACAGAAGAACCGGCTGAATATTCTGATTCATTGCCTTTTCCATTTCTCCCCTTACACCCGCCATAAGCTGTTCCGCCATACGGGGGTCCACAGCAAGATAAGCTCCGTGCTCCGTATTCTGAATGCTTTTGGTCAGGGTTTCTTCCAGCTTTCTGTCCAGGGTCAGTACGGGCAGGTTGCCATCGGGTCCCATGTAGGAAGCAAGGATGGAGCGTGAAAGTTTCTGACGCACATATTCCGTTAAAAGATCCGGATCCTTGCTCATGGTTCCGTAATCCGCCAGAGTTTCCACAATGGTGAGAAGATCCCGGACTGAAACCCTTTCCGCAAGAAGATTCTGAAGCACTTTCTGTACCATGCCAAGGCTCATGATCGAAGGAACCAGCTCTTCCACGGCCTTGGGACTGTTTTTAGCAAGATTATCCAGAAGATGCTGTACTTCCTGTCTGCCCAGAAGTTCCGCAACATTACTGCGGATTATTTCCGTAAGATGGGTGGCCACAACTGTGGAATTGTCCACCACAGTATATCCTGAGAATTTGGCTTCTTCTTCCAGGTCCGCTGAAATCCAGATGGCCTGAAGCCCGAAAGCAGGTTCTGTAGTGGGGAAACCATCCATACGGCGGCTCACATCTCCGGGATCCATGGCCAGCACATGGTTGACCATAAGCTCATACCGGGTCATTTCCACACCCTTGATCAGCATACGGTATTCCGCAGGCCTCAGATTCAGGTTATCCCGGATATGGATGGGCGGAATGACTATCCCCATCTCCGTTGCAAACTGCCTGCGCATGGACCTTATACGGCTCAGAAGGGTTCCGTCCTGGGAGCTGTCCACCAGGGGAATCAACCCATACCCCACCTCCAGCTCCATGGCATCCATATTCAGAAGGTGCTCCACCTCTTCCGGTCCGGAGACCGGTGCTGCGGCATCATCTTCTCCAGCCGCTTCTTTTTCTGCGGCCTCCTCCTGGCTACGGCCCTTTGACATAAGGTAAAGGGTTCCCCCCAGTGCCAGCCCCAGACTCATAAAGGGAATACCGGGAAGACCCGGAACAAGCCCCAGTGCAAAAACCAGACATGAAGCCACATAAATAGGCGTAGTTTTTGAAAAAATCAGCTTGGAAAAAGCCTGTCCAAGACGATCATCCTCTCCACCTCTGGAAACAAGAATACCAGCGGCGGTGGAAATGATAAGGGCAGGTATCTGGGTTACCAGACCATCCCCCACGGTGAGCAGGGTATAATTGGCTGCGGCCTGCCCCACGGGCATTCCTGCCAGAACACCTATGATCAGACCACCCACAAGATTAATGCCCGTTATAATAATCCCTGCTACGGCATCCCCTTTGACAAACTTGGAGGCACCATCCATGGAACCATGGAATTCAGATTCCCGGGCAATGGTAATACGCCGCTCCTTGGCCTCCGTTTCATCAATGATACCGGCATTTAGATCCGCATCTATGGCCATCTGCTTACCGGGCATGGCATCCAGTGTGAAACGGGCCGCCACTTCCGCAATGCGGCCTGCACCCTTGGTAATAACCATGAAATTGATCAATACCAGAATAACAAATATAATCAGACCCACAACATAATCACCGCCCACAACAAAATTACCGAAGGACTGGATTACAGTTCCTGCGGCCTGGGGACCTTCGTTGCCCCGCAGAAGAATCAGGCGGGTGGAGGCAACGTTCAGGGCCAGCCGGAAAAGGGTCAGTACCAGAAGCATGGTGGGAAAAATGGAAAATTCCAGCGACCTTTTAGTGTACATGGTGGTGATAAGTACAATGATGGCAAGGGTTATGTTGAGGGCCAGAAAAAAGTCCAGAAGAAAGGCAGGCACAGGCAAAAGCATGGCCAGAAGAATACCCACCACCGCAAGAACCATTACGATGTCGGCATACTCCTTGCGCAATCCCTGAAAAAAACCGCCCGCTTCTGCCATTGAAAACCCCTGTCAGATAAAAGTATCTTTTAAAAAAACGGTCAGCCGGACTGATGGTCCGTCAGCATTCTGACACGCAGCGCCATAAACCGTCATTTTTTTGGCCTTATTTTCGGCCCTTGCCCTTTAGTTTATACACATAGGCCAGAACCTCCGCCACGGCCTGATAAAGATCTGCTGGGATGGCCTGCCCCACTTCTACCCATTGAAACAAATTCCGTGCCAGAGGCTTATTCTCAACAATGGGGACACCTGCCTCCTTTGCCACGGCCTTGATACGTTCAGCCATACTTCCAGCACCCTTGGCCAGCACCTCAGGTGACTGCATATTGATGGCATCATATTTCAGGGCTACAGCAATATGGGTGGGGTTGGTCACCACAACATCAGCTTTGGGTACATCCTGCATCATTCTTTTTTTTGAAGCCTCAAACTGAAGCTGACGGATGCGGCTTTTAATGAGAGGGTCTCCCTCGGTCTGCTTGCCCTCATCCTTTACCTCCTGCTTGGTCATCTTGATCTGCTGATCAAAATTCCAACGCTGAAAAATGAGGTCCATCAGAGCCACAAACACCATAGCCAGCAGCACCCATAAAAAAATCTTGAAGGTAATTTTCACTATGAACAAAAGAATAGTGGCCACATTGTGATCATAAAGGCGC
Organism: Desulfobotulus mexicanus; assembly: GCF_006175995.1. Taxonomy (NCBI): domain Bacteria; kingdom Pseudomonadati; phylum Thermodesulfobacteriota; class Desulfobacteria; order Desulfobacterales; family Desulfobacteraceae; genus Desulfobotulus; species Desulfobotulus mexicanus. The sequence goes on along the minus strand of NZ_VDMB01000001.1, from coordinate 365,246 downwards.
ATCATATGGGGCATCTCCCCTTTAACAGCCCTCCATGACACATAAAAAATAATAGTAATTTTCAAAATACTCTTAAAAAGCTCCATCAGACTTTTTTTGGAAAAAATCCGGCCCAGCCCCTTTATGGGGTCAATTTTACTGGGTTTAGGCTCTATGGCTTTCCAGGCCAGAACAAAACCCACCTGAAAGGCATTGGCAAAAAAAGAAGCCAGAAAAACCGCCAGAAGAAGTGGAGCAATGGTCCAGAAAGCCTGCATACCATAGGTCTTCATCCACAAAACAGCCTGTTGTATATGGACTTCAGGAATACTGGAAAAGGTAAGGGATTGCCGCATCACATTGCCCATGCGATCATAAATAATACCAGCCATGGCATAAAGGGTGGCAACAGCGATGAGAAGAACCACAACAGAAGGCACTTCCGTACTCTTGCCAACCTGCCCTTCTTCCCGGCTCTGCTGACGCTTTTTTGGGGTGGCATCCTCTGTTTTTTCCTGTCCGCTTTCTTCTGGCATCCTTTCTCCCTATCCGCTGCCGAACATACGCAGCACATAATGCAGCATGCCTGGAAAATCCTGAATATAAGCTCTGGTAAAACGGACTATCACTTCAAAAACCGCACCAAAGAAAATCAGACCCACTGCTATTTTAACAGGAAAGGAGATGATCAGGACATTCATCTGGGGAGCAAATTTGGCTGTTATGCCAAAGGCCACGGACACAAAGAGAAGGGCCACAATGGCAGGGGCTCCGATCTTGATACCCGTAATGAACATGGAGGCAGTCATCCCCATGATCTGATTAAAGAAAACCTCGGGCAGAGCAAAACCGCCCGGCGGCACCATCTGAAAACTTTCCACCAGTGCCCTGAGCAGCATGTAGTGGCCATCCAGAAGAATAAAAACAGTCAGCACCGTCCAGTAACCCAGCTGCTCCATTACGGCCACCTGACTGCCCGTCTGGGGATCCATGACATTGATCATGGAAAAACCCATCTGAAAACCTATGAGAAGACCTGCCAGCTGAACGGCTGCAAAAAAAAGCCGGACCACAAGGGCTATAACCAGCCCAACAAAAAGCTCCGATACCATAAGAACAGGAGCCATCAGCACTTTATCTGGAAAATGGGAAGGATCCGTGGATACGGTGGAAAACAGCACCAAGGATACGGAAAGGGCCAGCCCAGCCTTTACCAGAACAGGAAAGGATTCGCTGCCAAAGAAGGGAAAAAGAAAAAGAATCACCGAAACCCTTGTCAAAACAAGGAGAAAGTGGCGCATTTCATCCGGGGAAAAAAGGTTCAGAATTTCCATGGGAGATCACCGGATGTACATGGGAATGTTTTCAATGACCCTTGCCGTATAACTGGTCATCTTTTCCAGCATCCATGGGGCAAAAAAGATCAGAGCAAAAAAAACCGCAAGAATCTTAGGTACAAAGGAAAGGGTCATTTCCTGAATGGAGGTCACCGCCTGAAAAATACTCACCATAAGACCCACGCCCAGCCCTATCAGTAGAAGCGGGGCAGCAATCTGCAGTGTCAGCCATACCGCTTCCTGTCCGAAACTCACAACAAATTCTGGCGTCATACGGCATCTCCTATGGTATGGCAAAACTTCGTATCAATGAGCCTGCAATGAGATGCCAGCCATCCACCAGCACAAAAAGCATGAGCTTGAAAGGCAGAGAAATCATTACAGGCGGCAGCATCATCATGCCCATGGCCAGCAGCACACTGGCCACCACCATATCAATGATCAGAAATGGCACATAGATCACAAAACCGATGATAAAGGCGGTCTTCAGCTCGGATATAACAAAGGCTGGAATCAGGTGCAGCAGGCTTACACTGTCCCGGTTCTCGGGTCTTTCAGCCTTGGCAGCCTTAATGAACAGGGCCAGATCCTTTTCCCGGGTATTGACCAGCATAAATTCACGAATGGGTTTTTCCGCATTGGCAAAGGCTTCCTGATAGGTGATCTGATCCTCCAGATAGGGATCCAGAGCATTCTCATAAACCTCGGTCCATACCGGCTTCATGATAAAAAAGGTCATGAAAAGGGAAAGGCCTATCACCACCTGATTGGGCGGGCTGCTCTGGATACCTATGGCCTGACGCAGAAAATGAAATACCACCACAATGCGGGTAAAGGAGGTCATAAGCACCAGTATGGCCGGTGCCAGGGTAAGGATGGTGAGGAGAGCCAGCACCTCCAGGGCAATGGCCACATCCCTGGGGCCCGTGGCCTCTTCCACACCAATGCGGATGGAAGGCAGGGGAAAGGTCACGGCCTGGGCCATGAAGGGGAAAAAGAGTCCTGCGCCAATAATAAGAAGGAAAAAAAAACTGATTCTATTTTTACTACGGTCTTCAGGTGGCTTCCTGAAATAGAAAATCCTTTTTTCCCCCTCTCCATGCGGAAAAGGGCTGGGGTGATGAACCAAGTTACGGCTATATTCAATCTCTGAAACTGCCTGCCAGCTTTTACTTTTACTTACATCTGTTTCAAGGCACATTCATGACCTCCGGAACCTCTGTCGCTTCCGTTTTCTTTCTCTGTGCACCGGACAGAAAATCCGCAAACCCCGGCCGGGATAAAGAAGCCCCTTCATTTTCCGCCTCAGAGAACTCCGCAAGGGTGCTGATGGAAGAGGCCGTCACCCCTAAAAGTAACTCCCTTTTACCAAGGGCAACAAGCACCACCCTCTCCTTCGGCCCAACCTGAAGGGCTTCCACCACACGCAAACGCCCTGAAATTCCCCTGAAACTGCTTAAACGCCGAAGCAGGTAAAGGGTCAGCAGCAAAAGGGCCAGAACCAGTATCAGGGTAGAGCCACCCTTCAGGACCAGCATACCGAAATCCGGGACCGCAGCCCCTACTCTTTCTTCCATAAGCCCACTCTCCGGCTCAGATTTTTATACTCGCCAAGGTCATCAAGTACTTTTTACTCTGCACGGCAATTTTTCAGAGACTCGCCGTCAGGCCAGGGTCCGAACCCGCTCCATGGGACTGATGATATCCGTCAGGCGCACACCGAATTTTTCATTAACCACCACCACCTCACCCCGGGCCACCAGCTTGCGGTTAATATAAATTTCCAAAGGCTCTCCGGCCAGCTTGTTCAGCTCCACAATGGAACCCTGCCCAAGCTGCAGAAGGTCATTGACAAGCATACGGCTGCGGCCCAGTTCCACGGAAAGCATCACGTCAGACTCCACTATTATTTCCTTAAGCCGCCGCTGCCAGGTATAATCCACATCCTCCACCTCGGCCTGGAAGCCCGATGAAAGTTTATGTCGTAAAGGTTCTATCATGGAATAGGGCTGGCACAGCACCAGTTTACCTGCAGACTGTTCCAGCTCCACCTCAAAACGGGTTACAATGACAAGGTCTGTGGGCAGAACAATGGTGGCAAACTGGGGATTCACCTCACTGCGTACAAGGGTTGTCTGTATGGGTTCCACGGGAGCCCAGGAGTTTTTCAGATCCTCCAGACAGGAAAGAACCACCTTGCGTATCATGACCTCCTCGATGGTAGTAAATTCCCGGCCTTCCACCTTGGCTTTGCCCGTCCCCTTGCCACCGAAAAAGGTATCAATGAGATTGAAAACCAACTGGCTTTCCAGTACCAGCAGGGCGTGACCTCGCAAAGGATCCATACGGAAAACATGGAGGCTTGTGGGAACAGGAAGGGATCTGCCAAATTCGGAAAACTTCAGGGTATCCAGAGATTCTGAGCTGATATCCACGTTGGTGTGCAGCAGCATGGAAAGACTGGAACGCACCTCACGGGCAAAACGCTCATTGATCACCTCAAAGGTGGGCATACGCCCGCGGATGACCTTGTCCTGACTGGAAAAATCATATTGCCCGATGCCTTCGGCATCCATGGGCATATCCTGTTCAGACTCCACCTTTCCGGTACTTAAACCGTCCAGCAGACTGTCAACTTCTTCCTGGGTCAGAATTTCACTCATACATCACCCTCTGTTTTTATTCCCACCAGCAACAGGTCCAACCCACTCAACACAAAAAATCCAGATATTCCTTCACAAATACTCATGCCACAAAAAGCTGCCCTATGTGGGCCAGTGAATCATATAATCTGTAATATAAAGACCTTTTACCCGGATACCGCCTGAGGCTTTTTCCACCAGATCTGTCAGCTCATATTTCAGTTTCAGTTTACCTGCCACACTTTCCCAATCTTCGGCTCTGCCCTTTTCCACATGTTCCCGAATTGCAGTGATAATCCTTTCTCTGTGCCGGAGCAGTCGGGGCAAGCCCTCAGGCCCTTCCTCCGCAACGATGGCAATACCTAAGCGCAGGGGAAGACGTATACCTTCTTCAACTGTCACAGGGATCTTCATCACAGGGAGCTGCCAGAGTCCGGGAATAACTGCTACAGCATCCAGCACCGCAAATTCATAGACATCTTCCTTTTCCTCTGGCTCCTCTGGAGTACTGAACAAAAAAAATGCAAGCATCATGCCTGCACATACCAAAGAGAGCAAAAAGGCAAGCAGCCAGACCCACAGAGCAAAAGGCCCTTTCTTTTCCCGCAGCTTCATACCCATAACGTTTTTTTTCTTATCGGACATCCCCATCCTCCAAAATCAGAAAAGTAACCCTACGGTTCCAGGCCCGGTGCCGACTGTCCTCACCGGTATAAAGGGAAGGATATTCCCTGTCCAGAGCAATACCCATGGCATCCGCAGCCAGTCCCGCCTGTTCCACAAGATAACGCCGGACTTCCACGGCCCTTTCCATGGCAAGGGCTGCGGCAGCCTCCTCCCCCATTCCGATATCGGGATATCCCTGCACCAGCACCATGGTCCCCAGAGGCCTGAAAATATCGGAAACAGCCTGCAGAAACAAAGGCGCTTCAGGCCGCAGGGCAAAGGCTCCCGCATCAAAAAGTCCATCGGACTCCAGAATCAGGCGGAGGTGTTCTGCACTCTCTTCCAGATGCAGGCTTTCTGCAACACCTGCGGGGAGTGCTGCCAGCTCACGGCGAAGCCTCAGACTTAAGGCACCGGCCAGCACCCCCTCCTCCCTTTCTTTTACGGCTTTTTCCTGCACAAAAAAAGAAAAGGCTTCCTGCAGCCTTTCCTTTTCAAGGGTCTTCATGGCAAAAAGCATCACAAAAAAAGTAAGCAGCAAAAGCAGAAGATCAGCAAAGGTGTGCATCCATTCCGTCCGGAAAGGTCTTATTTTCTGTTTCTTTTTAAGACTCATGGATTCTCCGAAAAGACCCGGAAGAAAAAATCCCGGAACATGAAAGGCCCGCCGCCGGAAGATCCCCTCCCTGAAAAAACCAGAAGGACCCTTGCATTTTCTTCATCCCGGCCCAGCCCGTAGGCAAACTCAGGAACGAGATCCCCGAATCCCCAGACCTGCATTGCAGACCCCATCCCTTCGGCAACAGCCAATCCCCGGAGCAGGGTCCCGCGCAATGCGGCATCCGGACTGCGGCCTTCCTTCCGCCGGGCATGGACCATGATGCGCTTTCCTTCAAAATATTCCGGGATCGTGGCCCGTATTTCTGCCAGCAGTACCTCTCCGCCACCGGAAAGGTGATGGGATTCCGGACCAAACAGGGCCTTTTGCGGAAACCGTATCCAGAAATTCCCCTGAGCATCCACCATATATCTGCCTTCCGGTCCCAGTCTTGAAACCAGATCCGTCAATTCCATGACACCCGGTTCATCAAAACGATGCCGCCATACTCCCGGCCGTAAAGCCCCCAGATCCGAAACAGCACCAAAGCCTGTCCGCACGGACTGCCGCACCCTTTCTCCCCGTATGGCATCCGGAGAAGACAGGGCATTGAGAAAGGCAAAAAAAGCCAGAAGAATTAAAAAAAGCGCCACCCAAAGCATGGCGTTTCCGGAGAAAAAAGCCTTATTTCTCATCACTTTTTCCTGCTAACGACTTAAGTGATGGCTGCCTGTGGGCACGCATGCGCCAGGCCAGCACCCTCGGGTGCTCTCCCCTTGCAAGGGAAACCAGCCCATCCACCAGCATCTGTTTTTCACGGGCTTCCTGCCTGTCCAGTGCCCGCAGCTTTCCCGCAAGGGGAAGAAAAACAAGGTTGGAAAGAAGGGCTCCATAAAAGGTTGTGAGAAGGGCCACGGCCATCCCCGGCCCGATGGCATCGGGATCATGGAGGTTCTGCAGCATCTGTATCAGACCAATGAGGGTACCCACCATGCCAAGGGCCGGTGCATAACTTCCCATGGTGGCAAAAATTTCAGCACCCGCCTCATGGCGCTCACCGGATGCTTCCAGCCCCGAAAGCATAATTTCCCTGATGATGGCAGGTTCTACACCGTCCACGGCCAGTTGCAGACCTTCCGCAAGGAAAGGGTCCGTCTCCTTTGGTATCATTTTTTCAAGGCTGAGAACCCCGTCACGTCTGGCCTTCTGGGCCATGGCAGTTAGCTTTTCAACGGTGGCATCCCCTGTGTCACCGGAGGAGAAAAAAACCCGCATCAGCCGTCTGAAAACCGGCAGGAGATCCCTCACCGGATAATGGATCAGCGTCGCCCCCAGAGTCCCTCCCACCACAATGAGAAAGGCCTGCAAATTGAAGAAAAAAAGCAGCCCCCCTCCCATGAAAACCGCAAGTCCCACCAGTCCGAAGGCCGATACAATGCCAATAAGGGTTGCCATATCCATTAAAATACCTGTCCTGCCTTAAAATGCAGCCTTGATATCAAAAACCTCACCCATGGAGACACACAAGATGTTTCAGGGCGAAACCCGGAGAATGAATGATCAGAAAGTATCTATACCATTGCCTTCCATCCAAAAGCAAACCGGATTCCTGCCTTTGAAAAGGGCAGGAATCCGGTAAGAAAGTCCTGTTTATGGAAAAAGAGAAATCAGCGTTTCATCTGAATCACCGTTTCCAGCATACCATCCACCGTGGTTACGGTCTTGGAGTTGGCCTGAAATCCCCTCTGGGTGGTGATCATTCTTACAAACTCATCACCGATATCCACATTGCTCATCTCAAGGGAGTTGGGAGAGAGCTTGCCAAGGCCGTTGGAACCGGGACGGCCCGTAATGGCGCTGCCACTGTCCCGGGTTTCCCTGTAGAGGTTCCCCCCCTCCTTATACAGGCCCTGATTGTTCATGAACTTGGCCAGCCCCACCCGGTAGAGGGGAATGAGCTGCCCGTTGGAGTACATACCCGTCATCACCCCTTCGGAAGAAACGTTCACCCCTTCCAGATCCCCGGCACCGTATCCGTCTGCCGTCTGATAAATGGTGGAAGAGGTCCGGGCGTACTGTGTTGTAGTAAGGGATGAGTTGATGAAATTCAGGCCATCAAAGGCCGTCCCGATATTGAAAGCAATTTTCTGTTCTGTGGTGCGATAGGTTCCGTCCGTGGCCATGCGGCCCGCACTGCCAAGGAAGTCGGCGGTGAATTCATAGTAACCCGCATTGTTGATATCCCTTGCCCCCAGCTGTCGCCATGAAGTGCCACCCTGTATGTCAAAGGAAATAACACTGTTTTCCACACTGGCCCCGTGCCGCATGGGCTCTGTGAAGGTAAAAACAATGTCTTCTCTGTCCTTGTCTCCGCCGGAACCGTCAAGATCTATGTAGACCCTGTCCTTATCGCCCCGGATCACCGCATTGGGATAGCCCTCCGGTGTGGTTCGGGGGTCGAGTGAAAACGTAAAGGTCTCCTCGTCCCCAGCTGCCGCCGGCGTACCGCCTGCATCCTCAAAACTCCAGACCACATCCGCGTTGTTGTTGCCATCAAAGCTGATGGCCAATCTGCCGGGATCCAACGGCGTATCATTCAGAATCCTTGCATTGGGATATTCTCTGGGAGGACTGGCCGTTATGGAAAAAACAATGTCATTACCGCCAAAATCAGCCGGTTCCTCCGGAGTGAAGCTGATATCCGCCGTGCCGTTTCCGTCCAGATCAATCTGTACCCTGTCGCCATCCCTCCGTATCTGTGCATCGGGATAATCCGCCAGGGCTGCAACAGCAGCGAATGGAAGTACTTCCCACCCCGTTGTCAATGCTAGATCATCATAGGCAGTCTTAGGAACGGTTATCACCGCCGCTCTGTTCAGAACCATGGCATTATGAACCGTAAGCTCCCCTGCCGTACTGGCCGCGCCAACACTGGCCGTACCGCTGGAGCTTCTCCAGACCCAGCCTTCAACAGCATCCCACTCCACCTGCATGCCTGCCGCATACTGATTCAGCACCGCAGGATTCAGCACGGTCTCACTGGCACCGTCAACAGCAGTCATGCCGCCATAGTTCTGGCCGGTCACGTTTTGTTCGCTGGGGTTACTCATGTACCACTCGCCCCGTCCGTCCACACCGCCTCTGGGATTCCAGACCAGATTCATCCCCTCCATGTCCCTTGTCATGACACCGGGATCATTGATGGTGAGGGTGGTATTATCGTTGCCCGTATCACCCCGGTAGGTAAGACCCGTAACATTCTGCACATGGGCATCTCTGGGCTTATTGATGTCAAACTTCAGGGAATCCGTGGCCACGGCATTGGAAGCAAGGCGGATTACCATATCCGGTTCCGGATCCGTATCCGCAGGGTTCCGGTTCAGAACAATCTCGATGCGCCGGGCATCGGAGTAAATGATTTCCGCATTGGGATAGGCGTCCGGCAGATTCTGAAACTGCCAGCGGTCACCATCATATTCCACATGGAAATCAAAACCGTCTGAATCCATGGGCTCCGTAGAGTTTAGCACAAAGGTGAGATCATCGTAGCGGTTCACCCCTTCAGAACGCACATTACCGATGCGGCCCGTATATTCCTCCATGGTCATATCCGCAATGGAACCATCGGATTCATTAAAATGAATCACCCCTCTGGCCAGCAGGCCCTGCCCCGGAGTTCCCTGCACACCGAGACGCTTGTCTTCGGAAGGATTCATGGTAATGATGTACTCCCAGTCCGAACCGGATTTTTTATCATAATAAATGGTAATATCATGGGTGCTGCCCAAAGCATCATAGGCTTTGACCACGGTCTGATACTCATAACTGTTCGGTGGTATGGGCGGCTGCTTCGTTGCATCCCAGGCATTGGAAAGCACAACGGACTGGCTCGTGGCATCGGCATCCAGATTGGTGATGGCCGTAATTTCAGAAGTCTGTTTCGGCGGAGACGTGAAAGACTGCATGATAATACTGGTCATGGCACCCATATCATTTCCCGTATCCGGATCCAGCTTCCACCCCTGAACCACCATACCCTCAGGGGTCACAAGTTTTCCGTCTTTATCAAAATTAAAATTCCCGGCACGGGTATAATACTCCTGATTGCTGGCCGGATGCCGGACCACAAAAAAACCGTTGCCACCAATGGAAAGGTCAGTGGTATTCCCCGTGGATTCAAAGGAACCCTGATTGTGAAGGTTATCCACGCTGCCAAGGGCCATACCACGACCCATCTGGGCTGAGCCGGACTGGGTGCCCACGGTCTGGTTGAGGACATCGGCAAAGGTATAGCGGCTTCCCTTGAAACCCACGGTGTTCACATTGGATATATTGTCACCGATCACCTGCATGGACCTGCCCATGTTGGTGAGACCGCTGGTTCCCGTATAAAGAGAGCTTGTGAGAGACATAAGGCACCTCCGGATCAAAAAACGTTAAAAAAAAGACTCCGGTTCCGGAATACTTTAAAAAATACTTATCCGACACTCCGGACGGCACCGGAAGAAACCAGACTCCCATCCACATTCAGATAGGGGATTCCATTTCTGTACACAAGGCCCGTAACCTCGCCGGAAACCCGGGTATCTGCCACGGCCCCCTTGCTGAGAACCCTGTAGGAATAGATGCCGGGAGCCACGGTCACACCAAAGCGATCCTTGCCATCCCAGGAAATCTCATGAAAATCCCCACCGGATTTTGTTCCTTCATACAAAGACTTCACAAGATTGCCCTCCCTGTCATAGATCTCCACCAGCACCTCATCTTTCCGGTCCAGGGTGTAGCCGGGAATATTCCCGAGAATACGACCGTCAAAATCAATGCTGGCCGCTTCCGCAGTCACCTCCCTGCCTATATATTCCATGGGGCTGATCACCGGGGCCGTGGCAGGTTTTTCCCACACCTTGAGAAGGCTTTCTGGATCCACAAAGGTACCCTTAACCTGAAGATAGGCTTTTCCGTTGGCATAGAGAATACCCTCCACCGTTCCCTCCACCGTGGTCTGTACCCGCGTCATCCCACCGGGCCCGATGGCAATAACATCATAACGATAGGAACCATCCGGAACCTGCCGGTCTCCGGCGTCCCTTGCATCCCAGGAAATGGGGTGGGAACCTGCCTCCTGCTGGCCCATAGAAAGGGTTCGGACCTGCTGACCCTTTTCATCATAGATATTAATGGTGACAGAAGCGTTCTCTTCCAGGGTGTAAAAGCCACCCACGGCCTTGCCACTGGAAACCTCTATGGAATCCACCTCCGCAAGGATTTCCTTACCCATGTATGCTTCCAGATCCCTTGAAGAACCAGCCTCCATGGCTTTAAGAATACTTTCCAGGGTTTTATTGGTATTAAAGGCCGCTTCCAGCTGGGAGAACTGGGCCAGCTGGGATGTAAAATCCGTTCCTTCCATGGGGTTCAGGGGATCCTGATTCTGAAGCTGGGCCACCAGCATGGTGAGAAAGGCTTCCCTTCCCAGGGGATCCTTCTCCTCATCTTCCCTAGCCTTGTAATCTGCTGCAACCCTTGCCAGTGCCGCATTACCCATTACATTTGTTTCCATTTGTGCCCCCTTATCCTCAAGCCATCAGATGCAGCCGGGAATCTCTGCTGTTTTTTGACATGGATACCGGATTCTCATCCAGTGCCGGAGAAACGGCCATGCCCGTTGCCCGCTTTTCCCCGTTTCTTGATCTGCGGGATTCCCGATCCCTTTCCCGCTCCCGGAAAAGGGCTGAATCAAAATCAGGGGACACAGTAACCTCAATACGCTCCACCCGCATCCCCTGCTCCTGCATCTGGGCCTTAAGCTCCGCAGCCTGAGCAAGGAGCATTTCGTGGGTTCCCTTCTGCTCCGCAAGAATTCTGATATTCACAACCCCTGCAATATTTTCAATGCGCATATGCAGGCGACCAAGGTGTTCAGGTTTCAGCTGAAAACTCACCTCATTCTGTCCATCACGGATGGCATCGGCCATTTTACGGCCCACCTGATCCATTACATAGGCCGGAGGGGGTGGAGGTGGAGCAGGGTCAGCTCTCGTTATCCGGTTTTCAGCTCCCCGTGTTCCCTGTGCTCCTAAAACCGATTCTGAAAGCTGACCGTCTCCCTTTGAATTTTTCTTCTCCATACCGCTAAACATATCCTGTGGCCCGGCCCCTCGTCTGGAGCCATTGTCTTCTCCACTTTCTTGACCCTGAAGCTCTCCCATGGATTTTACCTGCCCCCAAAAAGAGTCATCACCTTCCTCACTGCTATCGGAATCCAAGCCAGAACCATATTCTTTAAGATTCCACTCTTTTTTCAGAGATGCAGAATTCAAAACCAGCTTTTCTGCAACAGGCTCCATGCCATTCCGTACATCTGCCCACTCATATTTCATAGCTTCAGGATTCACGGCACCTTTTCCTGCTACAGGCTCCCTTGCCTCCGTAACCCCTAGAGCTTTGTCCCCCGGCTGCATCTTGCGAAGAAAATCCGCTGCAACCTCATGGGCAGGTAAATAGAATTCCGCCTTCCTGTCAGAAGCCATGGCGGACATATCCCTGTCTGCCATGGCAGACAGTACGGACCGTTCCAGAAGCCTTGCCGTATCATGGGAAAAGCCCTTCTCCGGCCCGCCTGCACCCATAGCCCTCAGGCTCTCAAGCATACTGTCCAGCACTCCGATGACACCAGCCCTGGATATACCCTCTGAACCACCGGGCCCTGCCTGACTCAGATCCTGCCGCAGAAGGGCCATCTCACGACCCAGCCTGTCCAGAGAAAAACCCTGGCCTTCCATAGCGGAACGATCCAGCATTGTATGGATTCTTTCCTGAGAGATTCCAATATCTTTAAAAAAATTATAAATATAAGGCAGAGAACCCAGAGACAGGCCTGATGAATCAACGGAAAGTTCGATATCCATCTCCTCTGATGCCATCCTCAAACGGTCCAGCAAACGCCCCATGGAAACATTTCCCCTGCTGCCATTTTCAATGACATCCAGAAGAGCATCCCTGCTCTTTTCATCAAGGCCTGCACCCTGAATCATCTGCCTGAGCCAGTCCATGGCTTCCGGATCTGCGGACATATCCTGCCGCCCCATACCCATAAAAGCCTGAAGCTGCATACGCATCCTGTCCAAAACAGTCTGCAGGGAAAGCTTTGGGTCGGTCTTTGAGTCACCCTTTTCTTCCAGCCCCCGGGCTTTTTCAAGAAAAGTATCAAAATCCATTCCACCACTGCCCTGGTTACCAGACCGGGAGGGCATGAAACCCTTTTCAAAAGACATGGCTGGTGCTGGAGAAAAAATCATGGGGGCTTCCTTTCTTCCGGGTAAAAGATCTCTGACCAAAACAAACAGGATCCCGAAGCTTGCCTGTTTTTCTTTTAGCAATCCATGTGCCACCCCTCAAAAAAGGAGAAAGGCCTTGATTTAAAAAGATTAATATGACTGACACTACAATCTTTATGCCGCTGCTGAAACAAAAAAGGCAAATCTTTCCTCCGCAACCCGGAAAAAAAAGCCGGATACATATCCTCCCGGCAGGTAAGGAACAGAGCCTACCAAACATGAGGCCATGGCACACTTCATGCTTAATGTGTTACCAACGGAAAATCCTGCCCGTTGTAAACCGTTTTTTCCGTTCAACAACGAAGCTGAAGAGGTGACCATGAAGATCTTCCACCGTACCCATACCTGTTTAATAATTATCCTGCTGCCTGCCCTTGTCTTTCTGACGGGCTGTGGTATCACAGGCCATCAGGTTCTTAAATACAAGGAACCTAAAATGTACCGCCATAATTTCATTCCGGGCATGGAACCGGAAGAAGCTGCCAATACGATACAGGTGGCGGTCATCGGAAAAGGCCTGGCTCCTGAAACCGGATCTCCCCAGCAAAGACGCCTGATGGCGGAACGTGCTGCGGTCATTGACGGCTACCGTCAATTATCCGAACGCCTGGCCGGCACCATCATGCAGGTGTACACGGAAGCCGGGCACAACACCATCCGGCAGGATATGGTAATAAGTGAAACCAATGCCTATCTCCGGGGTGCAAGAAACTATGAGCTTAGCTACGAAGACGGCATTGCCACCACAAGGGTAGTTGTCTTTATCCACCCCAGGCAGCTCAAATTCTACCATGGTTCAGAACTTTCACGCGTGCTGGCAGGGGCCCTTGCCGGAGCTTCTCTGGGTGCTATAGCTGGCGGAGCCGCCGGAATTCTTACGGGATCAACGGATGCAGTCATATATAGGACCATGGGTACAGCTGCCGCAGCAGGAGCCGCAGGCGGTGCCATCATGTCCACACAATAGGCCGAACATGAAACCCTGGCAGATGATTTTAGCAGGCATAATCAGTCTGGGTATAGGTTCTCTGGTCTACATACTTGACAGGCCGGTGGGTATTTTTTCTGTTTTCGGAAATGGTGTGGAGGGCATAGGGTTCGGCAGTATGGGAGACTGGCTTCCCGATGCAATGCATCCCTTTGGCATGGCTCTTATCAGTGCCGGAATTGCCGGTGGCAGGGCTGCATCTTTACGCTTCTGGGCTGTCTTCTGGGGAATTGTGGGACTTATCATGGAAACGGGTCAGTATTACGGAGAAAAAGCAGCCGCCCTTATACCGGAAAACTGGAAAAGCATTCCGGTTCTGGATCACATATCTCTTTATTTTATCCACGGAACCTTTGATCCCATAGATATTATGGGTATAATACTGGGCAGCACAGCAGCATGGCTAATTTCCACCATTCATTCATCCTAAAAAATAACACTTCTAATTAATTTACCTCTTCAACCCGCAGCAAAAATCCTTACAAACAGACAACAACAAAAAAATTCAAGTTTTTCTTTCCCGCATACGAAATGTTACTAAATAGGGACAAAGATACAGTCCCGAAATCTTAAAGCCGAGTCAGTAAAGCTGAATTGCAGATATCGGGTAGAAAATTAGCTATCATACATTATGGAAAATCAGATTAAAGTTCCACCAGCTTTAAAAAACTGTTTCTTGAACGGATTTTCAAAAGAAAGGATTCAGCAAATGCTGTTATCCATACTCAGATCTTGCTCGCTTCTTCTCATCATGGCCCTTGGCTTCGCCCTGATTGTGGCAACGGGGGACGGCGACTCTTCCAAGCCTGCGCCCCCTGCACCCCAGCCAAGTGAACCAACGCCACCCCAGATTACTATCCATGAACCCAAAGTGTCTTTTTTTGAAGAGGGAAGTAACATTTATTTCCGCGGAGAAGTCTATGATCCTGAAACAAAAAGCTATCTTCAGGGTTCACAGCTTATATGGACTTCAGATCTTGTTGGCCAAATAGGAACAGGTGACAGCTTCTGGCTTAACTGGCTTTCAACGGGTACCCATGAAATCACCCTTGAAGCACGTAGCAAAAACGGGACAACAAACAGTAAAACAATCAGCCTGTCCGTCAACCCCTACAACAATACACGCCCAACAGCAAAAATTCTTTCCCCTGCAAGCGATAGTTATTTCCATATAAATAGCACGATATTATTCTCCGGTACGGCTGAAGATGAAGAAGATGCCATGTTTTTACCCAAGCAGCTAGTATGGAAGTCCAGCAGGCATGAAAAAGAGCTTGGAAAAGGCTTTGAACTTCAAATACAGGCCAATACCCTGGCCCAAGGTGATCACACCATATCTCTTACGGTTTGGGATTCCCAAAACATGCCCAGCAAGCCTGATTCCATAAGCATTCACATCACAAACAACCACCTGCCCGTACCCAAAATCCTCAGCATAAAGCCCAACGCCCCTACAGTTTCTGAGTATATAATTTTTCATGGGGAGGCCTGGGACAGAGAAGACGGGAAAATCCCATGTGACGATCTTGAATGGTATTCCAGCAGTCAAATTCTCAGACTAGGTAGAGGATGTCTACTGAGACAGATACAACTACCTGCAGGAGAACATACCATCACTCTGATTGCCACAGACAGCGACGGAGGGCAGGGAAGAATATCGGAAATAATCACCGTAAAACCTGATCCTACTCCCTGACCCGCACATCCCTTTCGGCCATTTTCTGACTGATCACCGCAGCCCTCTCTGCATTCATCCGGCCGAGGATATTTGCCGCCGCCTCGGGCCGCATTTCCCGGAAAATGTCCCTGGCCACATCGGGATCCATGGCATCGAAAATGGGCCCAGCCTGATTAGGCCTCATCCCCGCATAAAAACGGGCCAGCTGCTGCACCTTGGCCAGCTCTTCGGCTTCAGCCTGTCGTTCTGCCTCACTGCGTCTTCTGGCAAGACGCTCCAGACCTTCCTCTACCTGACGGTTCAGCTCCTGCAAACGCTCAATTTCCTCTTCCACCTCCCGCCGGAGCTGGGCCAGGCGTCTGCGTTCCTCATTCAGGGCATCCATTTCCCTGCGGATCACCTCCCGCCTTTCTGCCAGCCCTTCCAGCTCGATCACAACGGCTTCTTTTTCAGGGGCTTTCTCTGCCAGAGAGGCCGACTGGAATACAGGAGTAAATAAAAAACCAGCAGCAAGGCCCATGACAAGACTTCTGAATTTTTCTTTTTTCATGACATGCCCTCCCGGGCTTTGCGTATGGAAACCATATCATCGGTCTCTTTCTGCTGCCAGAGATCCATCTCCTTCATATAGGCTTCCCGCTGCCCTTCCTTAAGGTTTTCAAGGGCTTTTTCAGCCATTCGGGCCTGATCCAGCAGCTTCTGTTTTTCCCGGAGCTGATAAAGGATACGCTTTTTTCTTTCCTCCATCTTCAGCATACGCATTTCCATATCCGCCAGATAATCCGTATGCAGACGAAAACGCTCCCCGGAAATCCCTTCCTGTGTTTCCTTTTCCAGCAATATCAGAGCAGCCTGCTGATCCTCCCCCAGCTTTAGTATCTCTGCCTCACACTCTTCCAGCAGCTTCTGTACCACCATAAGGGCCTGCAGGGCCTGTTTTACCTGAAAACTCCGGTAACGAAGCAAAGATTCCAGGCGGAAAACAAAGCGTTTCATGGATTTTTATCCCCGGAAAGAATACCCGCAAGGGTGGAAAAGCCATCTTCTGAAGTAACCCGCACATCCACACGCTGACGAAGAAACTCCTGTATTTTCGGTGCCATTTTCTTGGCAATGTCGATGGCAGGGCTGGCCCCGTCCACATAGGCCCCTATCTGTATCATATCTTCGGCCTCCCTGTAGGTGGCAAGGATACGCACAGCCTGATCCCGCAATGCCAGATTCTCAGGCCGACTGACATCCCTTGCCACACGGCTGACACTGGCCAGCACGTCAATGGCAGGATACTGCCCCCGGCTGGCAATCTGCCGGGAAAGCACAATATGCCCGTCCACAATGGAACGAACCGTATCCCCCACAGGATCATTCATGTCATCGCCTTCCACAAGCACGGTATAAATTCCCGTGATGCTCCCCTTGCCCTTTACCGTGCCAGCCCTTTCCAGCAGAATGGGTACCTGCACAAAAAAAGAGGGAGTATAACCACGGGTGGTGGGCGGCTCCCCCGCAGCAAGACCCACATCCCGGCTGGACATGGCATATCGGGTCAGAGAATCCACCAGCAGCAGCACATCCTTTCCCTGATCCCTGAAATATTCTGCCATGGTGGTGGCAAGGTAAGCTCCCCGCATGCGCACCAGGGGCGGAACATCGGAAGTCGCAGCAATAACAACTGCTTTCTTACGGCCTTCCTCCCCGAGGATATCCTCCACAAAATCCTTGACCTCCCGGCCCCGCTCTCCGACGAGACCAATCACCACCACATCCGCTGCAGTATGCCGGGTCATCATGCCCATAAGTACACTTTTCCCCACACCGGAACCTGCCATAATGGCCACACGCTGCCCCCTGCCCAGAGGGATCATGGTGTTGATGGCACAGATCCCCACATCCATTGGGATTTTAACAGGATCCCTGTCCAGGGGATTTATGGGCTTACCATAAAGGGGATAGGAAGCATCGGCTTTCACAGGCCCGAGGCCATCGAGAGGTTCGCCCATACCATCGATGACACGGCCCAGATAGGCATCCCCAACAGGGGCAAGGGGCCTTGATGCCTCCACAATCACCCGGCTGCCGGGCCGGATACCGCGGGTACTGCCATAGGGCATGAGGAGGGTATTGGTTTTCCTGAAACCAACAATCTCAGCCAGAACATCACCACCATCATCCAGAACAATTCGGCAAAACCCCCCGATTCCCTGCCCCATGCCCTCGGCCTCGGCAATAAGTCCCACCACCTGAACAACCCGCCCTTCCGGAGCAGGCGGTGGCATCTCCCTGACCAATCGGTGATAACGGGAAAAATCCATATGGAAATCAAAGGATGCTGCCATCTCAGCCCCCCTTAGTATCCGCAGCCATAATCATGGTTTCCTTTAAAACAGACAGGCGCTGACTCAGATCTTCACGTATGCTTCCCGATGCGGCCGTGATACGGCAGCCTCCCCTTCCCACACCCGGATCCGAAGAAAGATCCAGCTGACGCAGTTCCGGCACAGCCTCAAAAAAACGTTCCCTGGCCATCTCCACCTGCTGAAAATCCTCCGGATGAACGGACACCGTTACCTTCAAAGGATCGGGAAGGCGTTGAAGGGCAGAAATCACAGCCCTTTCCACCACAGCATTATCCACGGCAAGTGTTGCCTGAACCAGTGTTTCTGCAATGTCTGTGGCAAGGGAAACTATCTCCTTTTCATAGCGAGTCAGAATCAATACCCACTGTTCCTGCATACTGGCCATTAGCTGTCCCAGCTCACCTGACCGGGCTTCCAGATCGGAAAGGCCCGCCTCCCTGCCTTCATCATATCCTTTATCATAGCCTTCGGCAGATCCCTGGGCCAAGCCCTCTTCCCGGCCTGAGGCAAAGCCTTCTCCATGGCCTGCTGCAAGACCTTCGCTGTAACCTTCTTCCCTGCCCTTTGCAAAACCTTCATCATATCCCTGCTTCCGGGCTGCTTCTTTCTCCTCTTTAAAATCAGTTACTCCCGACCGTTTTTCCTCTGCAGCAACCGGAACCCTAAGATCCGGCTGCTGCAATGGGGGTGGGGAAGAAGGTACGCTGCCCCCTTTCCCACCTGCCCGACCTGAGGGAAAGGCATCCTGAAAACCCGGTTGTGGCGCTGCTGCAGCTCCTGATCGAGCTGCTCTCCCGGCTGAAAAATCCTGCTTCGGAGTCACAGGAGGCAATCTGTCTCCAAA
This sequence comes from Desulfobotulus mexicanus, assembly GCF_006175995.1. NCBI lineage: Bacteria > Pseudomonadati > Thermodesulfobacteriota > Desulfobacteria > Desulfobacterales > Desulfobacteraceae > Desulfobotulus > Desulfobotulus mexicanus. The sequence continues at coordinate 346,820 of NZ_VDMB01000001.1, read as the reverse complement.
GGACTTAAAGGACTCTTCCGGGCTATGCTTGCGGGTATAGACACTTTCGAAGGTATCTTCCGCTTCCTTATTCCGTGCAGCAGGTGGAACCACAGGAATATCCTCCCGGATAAATTTCCTCAGATTCCCCACATCCATCTGCTGCCAGACTTCAGCATTATCTTTTTTCTCATCAGACAAGGATATCGTCCTTTCCTTTACCACCCAGACTGATGGTTCCCTGCTCCTCCAGCTCTTTAGCAGCACGGACAATATTCATCTGCGCATCTTCCACTTCGGAAAGTTTCACAGGTCCCATGACCTCCAGATCCTCCAGCAACATTTCCGAAGCACGGGCCGAAAGGTTGCCAAGAATTTTCTGACGCATATCCTCGCTGGTGGCCTTGAGGGCCAGAGTAAGCTGGCCGCCCTCCACTTTTTTGAGAATCTCCCGCATGTCCTTGTCGCTGACACGGACCAGATCTTCGAAAACAAACATCAGCTCCCGGATTTCCGTAGCCATATCAGCACTCTCAGATTCGATCAGCTCCATGACCACCTCTTCGGTGCTCTTGTCCACACCGTTGAGGATATCCACCAGAACCTGAAGGCCACCGGTTTTGCCAAGGCTTGCACCCACAAGCTCAAGATCCCGGCGCAATGCAGTATCCACATCCCTCACAACCTCTTCGGGCACCTGCCCCAGCAAGGCTATACGATAGGCAATATCTCCCTTTTTCTCATTGGGTATCACCATCATGATTTCCGAAGCAACTTCAGGTGGCAGATGGGCGAGAATCATGGCAATGGTCTGGGGATGCTCACCTTCCACATAGGAAGCCAGGGTATCGATGTTGATGCGGCGACTCCAGTCAAAGGGAATTTCCCTCTGGGCATCCTCAATCTCCTTGATGATGGCACTGGCCGCTTCTGGCCCCAGGGCCTTTTCCAGAGTTTTCCTGAAAAAATCACCACCTTCCACAAAAAGACTGATCTCGCCCTCAAAGGCTTCCACAAACATGGCAAGAACCTCTTCCATTTCATCAGGCTCCACCTTGTCTATGCTGCCCATGGCTGTGGCTGCTGTTCGGATTTCTTCAGGCTTCATCCGCCGGAACATCTCCGAAGCATATTCTTCTCCCATGAGCAGGAGGAAAATCGCTGCCCTCCGGGCTCCTTTGGTGATTTCCATACTCTTTTTCTTGTTATCTGCCACCTGTTATGCCCCCTTTTTTTAAAATCCCCGAACCTTTCTCACCAGAAAAGAATCGGCCAAAATAATCAGGTGTCATCATTCCTCATCCCGGAGCCAGCCTTTAAGAATATTGGCGGAACGATCCAGATCCGCCTGAGCCAGTTTGACAGCCTTTTCCTCCAGAGGCAAATCCTCCTCAAGGGACTCATCCGTAATATCCAGAAGACTTCCGGGTTCTTCCGGCAAGGCAGGTGGTTCTGCACCTTCACGGATTTCCTTCACTGTTTTATGAATGGGCCTAAGAACAAAAAGGAAAAGCATTAGCAGAAGAATCAGGTTCGCGGCAATACGCCCATAATCCTTACGCAAACGGGCAAGACCAGTCAGAGGATCTTCATCCATGGGAGGTTCTTCATCGGGGTTAAAGGCAAAGGATTCCACCACCACCTGATCTCCCCTGGCCTCTGAAAAACCCATGGCGTTTTTCACCACTTCCGTAAACTGCGCCATCTCTTCCGGTGTTCTCTGCACATAGCGGCGGGTCATTACTCCCTTTTCATCCCGCTGCCATTCATAACGACCATCAATCACCGCAGCCACGCTGAGGCGGCTTAATACGGCAAAGGGTTTTTCCGTAGTCCTTACCCGCTTGCTCAATTCATAATTAACCACATCATCCTGTTTCCTGCCCTTTTCCAGAGTTTCAAGGGGGCCACCTTCCGTTCCCGGTGGCACAACAGGATTGACACTGGAGATGGCGCCAAGAGGGCCACGCAGTCTTTCCGTTTCCTCATTCAGGTTTTTTCGACTCCGGACAAAAATGGCTTCGGTTTCATTGGGATCAAAAATTTCCTCACTCATTTCCTCACGGGAAAAATCCATCTCTGCCGTGACCCTTACAATGGCCCTGTCCTTTCCCACCACACGCTCAAGGAGACTTTCAATGCGCTGGGCCAGCTCCCTTTCCCGTATGGTTTTATACTGGACCTGGTTTCTCACCCGGGTATTTTCCAGCTCCGCCAGCTTTTCCTCATCACTGTGCCCTCTGTACAGAACCCGTCCTCTGGTATCCACCACCGTCACCAGCTCAGGTGTCATATCCTGAATGGCGGACGCCACCAGATGCACCACCGCCTCCACCTTGCTCTGGGGGAGGTCGGCACCCTGCTTCAGGCGTAACAGAACAGAAACACTGGGTGGCCGGGATTCTTCTATAAAAACCGAATCCTTGGGCATGACCACCATGACCCTGGCATCGGTAACTTCCTGAAACTGACGGATGGTGCGTGCCAGCTCTCCCTGCAGAGCCCGTTGCAGATTCAGTTTCTGCACAAATTCCGTGGTTCCGAAATCACTCTTGTCAAAAACCTCAAAACCCACACCGCCCCCCTTGGGCAGACCTTCACCCGCCAGAGACAGACGGGTCTCATGGATCTGACCTGAAGGAACACGGATGGCACTCCCCCCCCCTTCCAGCTCATAGGGAACACGCATCTCTTTAAGTTTGTCTACAATCTCTGATGCGTCCTTTTCAGAAAGATTGGTATACAGCACACCAAATTCAGTTCTGTTTGCCATGAAAAAGAGGGAAGCAAACCCGATGGTGGTCAGCACCACAACAGCCCCCAGAATAATTTTTCTTGGAAGGGGCATACTGCGCCAGATGGAAAGGATTTGTTCAATAACAGGATTCATGGCGTTCTCTCCGAAAAAAGTTGGCTATAATCAGAACTGCATGTGCATGATTTCTTTATAGGCTTCCAGGGCTTTGGACCGTGTCTGTACCAGAAGGCGCATGGAAAGATCCGCCTCCTGAAGAGCCATCATGCCTTCGTGCAGATCCAGCTCTCCAAGCATGACCTTTTCCGCTGCAAGATCCGAAACATTCTGCAGGGTATTCACCTCACGAACGGCACTGTTAAGACGCTCGGAAAAACTCATGCCGGAAAAAGGGGGCAGAGCAGTGGCGGAAATCTGCCCTGTATCTGCAACCGGAAGAGAAAAAAAACGGTTATTTACGGGATTCATTCTGTTCTCCTTTTCCAAGAGTATATACCCGGCAAGGACTCTTTGTCTGGGCTGTAGAAATTTCAAATTTCAAGTATTCGCCTCCCTGCATACTACACAGCACAGAGAGAGTCCGGCACGCCACGATAAAGGCAACTACTTACCAATTTCCAGTGCCTTCATCATCATGGCCTTGGTGTTGTTCATTACCGTAATACTGGCTTCATAAGCCCTTCTGGCCACCAGCATATCCGCCATTTCCGTGAGGTGATCCACATTGGGCATGGCCACATAACCCGTCACAGGGTCCGCATCCGGATGGCTGGGATTGTATACAAGACGAAAATCCTCCTGGGACTGCACCACATCGGTAACCTTAACGCCCCGCTGATCCCCCCCCCTGTCCCTTTCCCGCTCAAACATCTCATAAAATCCTAAGTCATCATAATTCTCCCTGGCTTCTGCCTTCTGCAGACCCAGAGGAATCTCCTCCAGCTGACGCCCCTCATAAACCACCATTTTCCGGCGATAGGGTCCACCTTCCTCCGTCCGGGTGGTGTCCACATTGGCGAGGTTCTGGGCAATGACGTTCATTTTCATCCGGTGTGCGGAAAGGGCCGTACCGCCAATTTTAAAAGACTTGATCAGATCTGTCATCAGCTGCCTCCTTCGGCAATGGCATGACGGAGGATGGTCATCTTTCTCACCATCATTTCAGCCGTTGTCCTGTATTTCATATTGTTTTCCACAAGATTACTCATCTCCTCATCAATATCCACCGAGTCCAGATGATAGGCATCGGCATTGTCATATATGGATGCCCGTATGGGGTCCGGAAGCGGACCGGCGTCCAGATGCTTTTCATGGGTCATGGCCACCTCCCTTGGAGGAGGACCGGCCATGGCCTGTTTCAGGGTTGCATTAAAATCCAGATCCCTCGGCTTGTAATGGATCGTATCCACATTGGCCACATTGGCAGAAATCAGGCTATGACGAAAACTGGAAACATCCAGCCCCTTGCCCATCATATTGTAGGTGGAATCAAATAAACGGTGACCGCCCAAAAGGCACCTCCTTTCTCTAAGGACAGATAATCAATCCTGCCCTGAAAAATATGCAACAGATGTGCCATAAAAAAAGCCCCGCTGGACAGCGGAGCTGAATGATTGGTACTTACGTAACTGTTCAGCACAGTTTATCCCAAACTGCCAATGCTGTAATTGCAGCAGCTTCGTACTATTGCAAGGCTCCTTGGCTATTTGCAAGTGACATTGCAATCGTTTCGGATTAGAGCTTTGCAGGCCTGTGCGAAAGAAGCGGCAAACTGTCTGAGCCGCCACAAAGGCAGCGTACCAAGGCCTGCTATGGTAATCAAAAAGCTTATCCTGCCTTTGGCGGGGAGTTTTTGCCGCTTCCGCACAGGGCAAGAAGCTTCCGAATAAGATTGCGTCACGGGCAAATAGCCTGGGGCCTGTGCATCTGTCTTGCAGCTATAGTACTTGGAAAACTGTGCTAAACAATTAAACGCTTACAATTATTGAAGTAAAATCAAACCGCAGCCGTCATATCCGGATCATTTTTATATTCATTGAGCTTGTTACGCAGGGTACGTACGCTGATCCCCAGAAGCTGGGCCGCATGGGTACGGTTTCCGTCAAAACGTTTCAGGGTATGGAAAATCATCTGCTTTTCCACCTCCTTTAAAGGAGCATCCAGAAAAGCTTCGGGCAGAGACCAGGAACCTTCCGCAAGGCCCGGGGAGAGACTGTGGGGAAGATCTTCTTCCAGCAGAAGGTCCGCAATCTTGATATCAGTACCGTCACAAAGAAGTACTGCACGACGGATCACGTTTTCAAGCTCCCGGACATTACCCGTGAAAGTGACGGAAGTTAAACAGTTTAAAGCCTCGTCCGTCAAACCCTTGACACTCCGCCCATCCTCTGCATTATACTTTTCAATAAAATGGCGAGCCAGCAGGGGAATATCTCCGGGACGTTCCCGCAATGGCGGAATACGAAGGGGGATGGTATTCAGTCTGTGATAAAGATCTTCCCGGAAAATACCCTCTTCCATGGCCTCCCGAAGATCCCTGTTGGTGGTGGCCACAATCCGAACATCCACATGGACAGGCCGCAAACCACCAACCCGGTCCACGGCGCCTTCCTGCAACACCCTCAAAAGCTTGGCCTGCAGATGTACGGGCATTTCCGTAACCTCATCCAGAAGAAGGGTTCCCCCATGGGCCAGCTCAAACTTTCCTTCCTTGCGGAAAGTCGCCCCTGTAAAGGCGCCTTTTTCATGACCGAAAAGCTCACTCTCCAGAAGATTTTCCGGCAGGGCCGCACAGTTAATAGCCACAAAGGCTCCCTGCCTTCTGGGGCTGTTATCATGCACCATACGGGCAAAAAGCTCCTTACCCGTACCGGACTCACCCTGAATAAAAACCGGGGCACGGCTGGCTGCAACCCTCAGGGTCAGATCCACAAGGCGCTGCATCCCAGGATCCTGGGTCACCAGACTTCTGCCGGATACAGGCATGGCTTTTTCCCCGAAAATCCCGGTGAAAATTTTTTGCAGACGATCCTCTTCCAGGGGCAGCAGCATGAAATCCAGGGCACCAGCACGAATGCAATCCACAGCCAGCTCCACATCCACGCTGCCAGAAAGTACCAGCACAGGAATCCGGCTGGACACCGCCTGCGCCACAAAGGGCAGTGGGTTCTTTCCATCCTCCCATACACCCACAACCAGGCTGGGAGCCTGGGACTGCATCAGCTGCAGGGCTTCTGTTTCCGTTCTTCCTGGACGCACCGAACAACTACAGTTTTCCAACATACGGTTCAGGGAATCACGGACTCCGGAGTCAGAAGCAAAAATCACGGCCTGTCGTGAACTCGTCATGATAAAACCCTGTATTATTAATAAAATACATCAGGACACATATCTTGAAAACAGGTGTCAGTACCATCGCCTTAACCAGACAGCAAACTTCAATCAGGAATCCAGCAACTTATTTTCTATACGCATTCCAGCCAGACGTTCCCGGGCCATGGAACCCCAGAGAGGATCCGCATCCTCAATTAAAAACTCATACAAACGCCTTGCATCCACCGTATCTCCTGTTCTCTCAAGAACTTCTGCAAGCCTGAAACGTACGGCATTCCTATCTGCCACAGCGATACCCGGTATGGCTTCAGCCTTCCCATAGGCCCCTGAGGCTTCTGCATATTTTCCCTGAGCCACACGTGCCTCTCCCAGAGAACGCAGAATGGTAAAATGAAGATCTGGGGAATCTTGACTTTCCAGGTCTGAAAATGCAAGGGCCCTTTCCAGAATTTCTGCTTCTTTCTGCCTTTGCCCCTTCTCCCTGAGGATTTTTGCAGCAGAGAAAAGGAAAACCACCTTATTTTCAGCGGTTTCGGCCAGACTGGCTGCATCCTGATACGCCTTGAGGGCAGCATCCAGCTCACCCGTTTCCAGACGAATATCTCCAATATGGCCCAGAGCAAGGGAACTGCGCAGTGGATCACCGGGAACAGCCCTTAAAAAAAGAGTGAGCTGGGCCAGAGCCATTTCTCCGTCTCCCGCCCCTTTTGCTGCCACGCCATACCTGAAACGAATCTCAGGAGGTACCGCTGCTCCGCCAAAAAGCATTTCAGCCCTGCGGTAGTGATTCACAGCCTGGGGGTAAAGATGCCCTTCCAGAAAAGCCCTGCCAACCTGGGCATGCAGCTCAGGCTTTTCCATTTCATACAAGGGCCCTTTTTCCATTTCATAGCGACGTATCACTTCAGGATAAAGACCGACAGAAAGAAACTCATCAAAAAGAGCTTCAAGGCTGCGCCCCATCAAATCCAACGCCCCCCTGCGAAGTGCCCTGGGATCTGCGACCAGAAGCCTGCGGATCAGATTCACACTGGCACTGTACTCGCCTGCTTCATAACGGGACTCGGCCAGACGCATCAGAGCCAGACGTGCAAGGGGATGGTCAGGATAGTCACGGATGACCATCTCAAAAAGTTCATCTTTTTTTTCTCTGTCCTCAAGGAGTTCCGCAAGACGGATGGAGCTGATGACAAAGCCGTCACTTCCAGGGAAAAGCTCCCGGACAAACTCATAGAGCTTTTTCGCCTTATCCTTTTCCTCCAGAAAAGCATAGGAATCAGCAATGCGGGTAAGGACCAGGGACCGCTCCGCCATATCCGGAAAATCATTGTATGCCCGTGTAAGGGATTCAATGGCCTTAGCATAGGAACCTGTATGGAAATGGCTGTTGCCCACAAGGAGCAGCAGGTCTTTGTCTTTAAATATTCTGTCGGGAGTTTCATGGAGCAACGTTTCCAGCATTTTCAGGGTATCAAAATATCTTTTTCTTTCAAAGAGCAGCCGCCCCAGCTCCATTCTGGCATCCTGAGCGAAAACCGTATCCCCGTAACTGGCCACAAGGTCCCTGAGCAGGGGCTCAGCTTCGTCAAGGCGCTGGATACGCATATACATCCTGCCAAGATTCAAAAGGATCTCTGGCATCCCGGCAAACTCAGGTTCCTTTTCCCGCAGCAGCTCAAAATAGCCCATCCCCACAGGGTCATTGCCCATCCTGTGATACAGAACCCCTAGCATGGCGTAGGCCCATGGCAAATAATCAGAGCCGGGGTTTTTCATCGCAAGGGAAACCAGATTCCTTGCCAGAGCAAGCTGTTCCACAGGCCTTAGCACAGAGTCAAAATCACACCAGGCACTTAAATAGTCAAAAACATCCCCGCATCCGTCCATCAGGCCCTGAGCCAGAGTATCCAGTCCCTGGCCGCACATCCCTTCACGGATGTTCCGCACTGCAACCCGCACATGGACGCCACCTCCGCAGGGAGAAGCAAGCACCGCATCCAGAAGCGTATCAATGCCGCCATAACCATCAAGGTCCAGCGGGGATTTCTCCTCCTGAAGAGATTCCACACGAATGGACTTTGCCCTGTCTCTGGCAACGGCAACCCTGTCCGCTTCAGGATCCGCAGGCTTCACTTCCCTCAAAGCCGTGTCCACACGCCTGCGCTGTTCAAGGCTGCCCCGGGGGACTTTATGTACCTGCTGAACTTCCGGATACAGATAAATTTCCAGAATCCGTACCCCACCCCGCCAGCGGGTTTCCACGGAACGAATGGCAGGGCCTGTTTCCACAATAAGGGTGGCATCCCCGTCCGCTGTTCTTTTATAAACGATACGCTGCACAACGGGAAGGGCCGAACCACTTCGTGCCAGATCCCTTGCCACAGAAGCTCCGGCCAGCGCCACCACAAGCTCCCTTGGCCCCGTCTGAAAAACCCGCCACTGCACATCCCTGTCAAAACGCAGGGCAATCCGGGCAGGATTTTCAGCAAGCTCTATTCCTTCCAACAAAGATGCGGCTGCTACCGGAAGGACCAGCATGAAGAAGAATATCCCCCCCAGCCAGACCCGGCATAACATTTTCATGAATTTGACCATAAGGATTCGATCCATGGACAACCGCCTCGTTCAATACCCGGTTTCTGCCTCCTTGAAGACAGGCTTTTAGAACAGCAGCCTTCCGGCTTTCAAAATCCATCAACCACAAATAACTTTTACATCAAGCAGAACCGAAGCTGCAATAAGGGTAAAAACCTTCGGGCAGGTCCGGTGGGCTGCAAAAGCTAATGCCCTGATATTTGCAAAGAAGGTGCCACTATGCACAATTAATGCACAGCTGTAGAAAAATGGCGTTTCCAAAAAAAAACCGGCGGTTTTGCCGCCGGTGACCGTGTCATAAATCCAACACCTCTGCCAAAAAGACCCGACGCTGACTAAAAAAACCCATCGGCATACGGGAGCAAAAACTTTTATCTTAAAAAAAATCCAGATCCGTTGGCAGAGGTTCTTCCCGCACAATCTGCAGTTTTTTTATCTTTTCCACAAGGGTGGTACGGTTCATCTTCAAAAGGGCTGCAGCCTTGGCCTTCACCCAGCCACAACGGTTAAGGGCCTCAATAATCAGGGTTTTCTGATACAGATCCACAGCTTCGGCAAAACCCATTCCATTATGCAAAGGATTTAAAGCCAGTACCCGCTCCGGAGTACGGATTCCCCTGACGGATTCCGGAAGGTCCTCTTCGCCGATAAGGGAAAACTCACTCATGACGGCCATACGTTCCATCATATTCTCCAGCTCCCGGATATTTCCGGGCCACTCGTAGGCCAGAAGGAGATCCTGAGCCGCCGGAGAAAATGTTTTAGTTTCTTCATCAAAACGGGCAGCCAGACGATCGAGAAAATAGCTGCACAAAAGGGGGATATCCTCTTTGCGCTCCCTTAAGGGCGGCACTTTAATGGGGATAACGTTCAGGCGGTAGTAAAGATCCTCCCGGAAATCACCGGTGCCAATGGCAGACACAAGATCCCTGTGGGTGGCCGACAGCACGCGCATATCCACATGAATGGACTGGGTACCCCCAACACGTTCAAAGGTCTGTTCCTGTATGGCACGGAGCAGCTTGACCTGAAGCCCCGGACTCATATCCCCGATTTCATCGAGGAAGATGGTCCCTCCATGGGCCATTTCAAAGCGCCCCATACGACTGCGGTGGGCACCTGTAAAAGCTCCTTTTTCATGACCGAAAAGTTCTGATTCCAGAAGCTCCCCTGGAATAGCACCACAGTTAATCACTACCAGAGGGCCATTTTTTCGGGAACTCATATGATGAATGGCCCGGGCAATCAATTCCTTCCCAGTACCGGATTCTCCGGTGATAAGAACGGAACTGTCCGTTGCAGCCACTTTCCCGATGGTCTTGAAAACCCTTTGCATCGGAGCACTCTGCCCCACAAGGCCCATAAAAGACAGGGGAGTTTCCCCACGACAGGTATCTTCCGATAAAAGTTCCCGCTGCATCACTCCAAGACTCATCTAAACGCATCCGATCCGGCTACGGTAACCCGCAAGCCTGTTTCATGCCCCGGCCCAACTTCCACCCTGTTCATTACAGCACAATTATCTTAATGGTATAAAAAGATAATCAAAAAAATACCCTTGAAGAAAAATCACAAAAGCTGCCTATGCTTATTTTGCAAGAATTTTTTCTATCTTCTCAGATATGGACTCAGCAGTGAAAGGCTTCACAACATAATTGGAAACCCCAGCCTGCACCGCCTCCACAACATTCTGCTTCTGGGCTTCCGCCGTTACCATGAGAAAGGGAATATCTTTGTAATCATCCATCCCTCTGACTGTCTTGAGAAGTTCAAGTCCTGACATTTTCGGCATATTCCAGTCTGAAATAATCAGATCAAACTTTCCTTTTTTCAACTCTTCCAAAGCCGTTGTTCCGTCATCAGCCTCAGTGATATTAGTAAAACCAAGCTGCTTGAGAATATTCTTCAAGATACGACGCATGGTGGCAAAGTCATCAACGCAAAGGATTCTAATGGAAGTATCCATGGGAAATAAGCTCCTTTTCTTGCAGTATTTGCAGCCAAATTGAGAAGTTACTTTTCCAGACAGACTTCAATTGTAAACTGTCCGCCCTCCGTTGTGAAGGGAATGGCAATCTTAGGTCCATCCGTATAATGGGTAATGGTATGATTCTTACCGCTGACCACAGAGGGAATTGCCGCTTCAAAAACCTTGCCCAGCCCTTCCAGCTCCCGACGGGCCTGACCGGATATCATATTGGTAATCTCACCCACTGCATCGGCCACCTCACTGTTAAGCTCCGTCATGGGTTCTCCGAACATATTGGAAACCACCTTTAAAATAGAACCTTCGTCAAAGGTAACGGCTATGGTGCCATTGGCAGCACCGGTCAGTCCGATAACCCCGGTAACATCTCCCCGGGCCACATCTTCCTTTTTTAAAAAAGGCTTACCCGGCTTTGATTTAACAAAGGCCATGGTTTCCAGCACATTGATGGTTGCGTTGATAAAAGGATTGATCAGTGTTGCATCCATGCAGGATTCCTCTCTGATACATTTTTTCTGTATATTATAAAATAACGTTTCTGACACGCCCTGACTGTAATCTGTCGTTCTTCATACTTTAAATGCCATGCTCAAAAAAACCACAAGACGGTGATCCATATTTTATCCATTATAAACCACCACCATTATCACTATTATAAAGTACCACATTCCGTAAATGGGTAAAAGTTTCCAGATCCATTTCAAAGAATTCTACGCCCACCCCCTTATTAACAATGCGTGCAATTTTACCCTTCATGAAAAGACGGATCGGCTCTTCCATACCGGAAAGCTGGATCTCCACACGGCATTCCGTTCCTTCTTTTAAAGGAACTTCCGTAGCAACAAAAACCCCCTTCTGGCTCAGGTCCAGAGAACTCCCCTCAACACGAATCTCATGTTCCCCCACATGAAGACGCACCTCGGTCTCAAAGGCCACCCGCTTCATCCGTCGCCTTTCACCCATACCATCCACTGTTTCAACCATATGGCCTCCTTCATGGAAACATCATTCGCCGTCATGACTTTCAGGCAGATCAAACCTTGTTTTCATTTTTTTCACACATTTATTTTGAAGACCTGCATAAAAAACACAGATGTTCATCTTCTGTCATGCAAGCCGCCCATCCTGGCCCAGCCGTAAAAAAACATCCAGTATTTCAGGGTCAAACTGTTTTCCCCGTACTTCCTGCATCACAGAAAAAATATCCTTTTCTGCCATACGTCTGCGGTAGGCACGATCCGAAGCCATGGCATCGTAGGCATCCGCAACACTGAGAATACGGGCCAAAAAAGGAATTTCCTTCCCGGAAAGCCCCTTGGGATAGCCAGTGCCATCATAACGCTCGTGGTGGTACAGAATAATTTCCTGCTCACGGTTCCAGAGTCCGAGTTTACTCACTATGCCCGCACCAATAACCGGATGCTCCTTGATGGCCTCATATTCAGCATCATTCAGGCGACCAGGTTTAAGCAGCACCTCATCCCGCACACCAATTTTACCAATGTCATGCAGGCGACCGGCAAAAAGCAGGACATCCAGAGATTCCGCATCCAGCCCCAGCTCCCTGCCCAGAAGAACGGAAAGATCGGCAACCCGGTTCGAATGCTGCTGGGTATAGGCATCCTTGGCTTCTATGGCAGAAACAAAAGCATAGAGGGTTGCAAAAAGATTTTCATAAATATTTTCATACAATGCAAGGTTTTCTATGGCATGGGCCGCATGCACCGCCATGGCACTGGCATAATAAAGATCCTTATCAACAAAGGCACCCCCGGATTTTTCCCTGACCGCATAAAGAAGGCCAAAGACTTTTTCCCTGATTTTGAGGGGAATAACCATTGCAGAACCCACATTATCCGGCAGAGATCCATCCATGGGATTATTTTTCAAAAGAAAAGGAAGACCGTCCGATGCCACATCCTGCAGCAGCATTGACAGGCCGGAATCCGGACCGCCTGCCCCCGGAACCATTCCCGAAACCGCAGCCACTTCTCTGGGAAAAGGAAAAAGATCATTTACCACATAAAACCAGGCAGCACTTGCAAAACAGAACTCACGGGCCATATCGACCAGGCGGCGGAACACATCCCCGCTTTCCGGAACATGGGTGAAGGCATCCATGATACGGTTCAGAATTCCCAGCTCCGAAACACGGGCTTCCAGATCCCTGTTCAGACTTTCCAGCTGAACCTTGCGGGCCACCTCCTCTTTCAGAAGAAGGTTTTCCACAAAAAGCCTGCGTTCCCGCAGCACCCGCTTTACACAAAGATCCATCTGATTGAGATTCACAGGCTTGATCAGAAAATCCACAACACCATTTTTTAAGGTCCGGATGGTATTTTCTAAAGAAGGGTATCCAGTCATGACCACAACAGGCAGTGTATTATCCATGCGCCGGATATGTTCAGCCAGCTCAAGTCCGTCCATTTCCGGCATATTTATATCCGTAAAACAGCATCCAATACGTTCTTTTTCTAAGATTTCAAGGGCCTTAACGCCATTCACCGCCGTAAAGACCCGGTACCCTTTATGCTGAAAAAATTCCTGAGCAATTTCAAGAATACTTATTTCATCATCAACAAAAAGAATAGTTTCTTTTTTATCCTCTTTTCCCATGCCCTGGCATCCTTTTTCAGACACATACATCAAAAAATGCATACGGATGATTCAACATACAAAACAATAATACTGAAAGCAGAACCCGCATACAGGACAAAAAATGATCCTCTGCTGTCATTGTATTGAAAAATTCAAAAAAAGCTGGTTTTCATGCGGTCTCTGTCCTAAGACAGACTTACGACAACAACCGGGGGCTTCTGTACCGGAATAGCGGAAAGCCGTGCCCTCAAGGAACCATCTCCTGTAATTCCAAATGCAGAATTTTATTCTATCATGCAGACCACATCCTTTTCAACCGGGAATACCAATTCCCTCCCTATACTCCGGCTGAGCCGGGACCTTGAGGTACTCCGCCTGCCGGAGCAACTGAAAGAAGATCTGTGCCGGACACTCCGCATGGAAAACCCGAAATGGCTGGAAAATCAGCGCATGGGAAGATGGAACGGCAACACTGCAAAACACCTTTTTTTTTATACCGAAGAAAAAGAAGGCTCCCTTCGTATCCCAAGGGGATTTACCCGAAGTCTTATGCTGATGCTCCGCAGCCACAATCTCTCCTGGGAACTGGAAGACCAACGCCTCTGCCTTCCGGAAGTTGAATTTAATTTTACAGGAACCCTCAAAGATTTCCAGAAGCAGGCCGTCTCTGCCATGGCTGCCAAAGAATTCGGCACCCTCAATGCCCCTACGGGTGCAGGAAAAACCGTCATGGCTCTGGCTCTGGTGGCCGCAAGGAAACAACCAGCCCTCATTGTGGTCCACACCCGGGAGCTGGCCCTGCAATGGGCATCCCGCATTGAACAGTTTCTGGGCATTCCCAAAGACCTTATAGGCATGATCGGCGGCGGAAAAAACCGGACCGGAGAAAAAATTACCGTGGCCCTCGTCCAGAGCCTTGTAAAAAATAAAGAAGAAATCAGCCCCCATATTGGCCACATCATTGTGGACGAGTGCCACAGGACACCTTCAAAAACCTTCACAGACGCCGTTTCCGCCTTTCCCGCCCGTTACAGCCTTGGGCTCTCAGCCACCCTTTTTCGAAGAGATAATCTGGCCCGGCTTATTTTCTGGTATCTGGGCGACGTTCATCACGCTGTAGACTCCAGAAAGCTGGTCCGGAACGGGGATATTCTGGCAGCGGAGGTCCATTTCCGGAAAACGGATTTCAAACCCTTCCACGACCCCGTAACAGCTTACGCAAAAATGATGAAGGAACTCATCACGGACAAAGACAGAAACCATCTCATTGCCGAAGATGTGGCCCGGCAGTGCCGCATACACGGAGATGGTGTGATGCTGGTTCTCTCCGACAGACGTCAGCATTGTGAAATTCTCCACGGCCTGCTCCGTTATGGCCATAAAATCCAGGCATCCCTGCTCACCGGAGATCTCAAGGCGGCGGAAAGAAAAGAAGTCATGGAGGACCTGGATGCAGGTGAAGTACAGGTGCTGGTGGCCACAGGCCAGCTCATTGGTGAGGGTTTTGACTGCAGAGATCTCTCCACCCTGTTTCTCGCCACGCCCATCCGTTTTTCCGGTCGTCTCCTGCAATACCTCGGCCGAATCCTTAGACCTTCGGACGAAAAAAAAACCGCAAGGGTTTTTGATTACGTGGATATCAATGTGGATGTTCTCACGTCCATGGCCCGGCATCGCCTCCGTGTTTACGGTGAGAATCAGAATAAAGACGAGTGGAACAGACTCTTCCCAGAAGATTATTCATAATAAAATAGAATTCTGATAATTTTATTCTTGACCAAGATGGCAAAACAGGAATACCATGCCCTTAAAAATGGCCCTGATCAAGGGCCGTATCCCGAGAAAGCAAGAAAGAAAAACAGCATGATCGATGATATCAGTCTGCAGATTCTGAAAATACTTCAGGAAAAGGCCAGGATTCCCAATGTGGAAGTGGCCCGGCAGGTGGGCCTTGCTCCCTCAGCAGTACTGGAACGTATCCGGAAACTGGAAAAACAGGGTATCATAGACGGCTATGAAGTCCGTCTGAACCCTGAAAAACTGCACCGGAATCTGGTGGCCTTTTTACAGATCTCCCTTGTCCGACCGGAAGCATATGAGGATGTGGCTGCGGCACTGACAGCCCTTCCCGACACCCAGGAGGTACATTTTGTCTCCGGAGATGATGTCTTTCTTGTGAAAATGCGCAGCTCCTGTGTTGCAGAACTTCACCATACGATTCAAAAACAGATTGCAGGCCTTCCGGGCATTGCAAGGGTCAATACGCGGATTGCCCTGGCCACCCACAAGGAAAGCGCCACAATTCCGCTGGATGCCATCAGCCCTGAAACCCGCAGCAGCACAGTATAAAAAAGGTAACTGTTCAGCGTAGTTTTCTAAGTACCATAGCTGCAAGACAGATGCACAGGCCCCAGGCTATTTGCCCATGACGCAATCTTATTCGGGAGCTTCTTGCCCTGTGCGGAAGCGGCAAAAACTCCCCGCCACAGGCAGAATAAGCTTTTTGATTGCCATAGCAGGCTTAAGCACGCTGCCTTTGTGGCGGCTCAGACAGCTTGCCGCTTTTATTAGCACTCCGGCACTCAAGCTTGCAAAAGCCCATTGTTTTCATCGCAGGCTCTGGGTTTCTGGCTTGAGTGCCGGACAAAGCTCTGATCCGAAACGATTGCAATGTCACTTGCAAATAGCCATGGAGCCTTGCAATAGTACGAAGCTGCTGCAATTACAGCATTGGCAGTTTGGAATAAACCGTTCTGAATAATTACTAAAAAACATATAAAGCACTTTTGAAATAAAAGAGCCCCTCTGTCACAGCGATCTGAAAGGAGCCCCTTCCCATGCCCATGTCCGGAGAGTTCAAAGACCGTCTTTTTCCCCGGCTGCCTGAAATTGCAGCCCACTTTGGCACCCCTTTTCACATTTATGACGAAAAGGGCATTCTGGAAACCGGTGCAAAGCTGAAAAAACATTTCAGCGGGATTCCGGGTTTCAGGGAATATTATGCCGTCAAGGCCCTGCCCAATCCCTCCATCCTCAAACTCATGCAATCCATGGGATTTGGCTTTGACTGCAGCTCCAGAGCCGAACTGACCCTGGCAAGGAAGATCGGTGCAGGCCAGCAGGACATCCTGTTCACATCCAACAACACATCACAGGAAGATTTTGACATGGCCCTTGAAAACGGGGGCTGCATTCTCAACCTTGATGACATCAGTCTCATTCCCAAGGTTCCCGTGATGCCTGAAACCATCTGCTTCCGTTACAACCCCGGTCCCAGACGCACAGGAAATGCCATCATCGGTAATCCCGTGGAAGCCAAATACGGCATCACCCACGAACAGGTGATTCCCGCCTACAGGGCTGCCATGGAAAGGGGAGCCACCCGCTTTGGCATGCACACCATGGTGGTATCCAATGAGAGAAATTATACCTATATGGTGGAAACAGCACGCATGCTCCTCACCCTTGCGGCAGATACGGAAGATGCCCTGGGCATACGATTTGATTTCCTCAATATCGGAGGCGGGCTTGGCATTCCCTACAGACCGGAGGATTCACCGCTGGACCTGGAAGCCATGGGAAAAGAAGTCACAGCCCTTTTCAAAGATTTTGAAGAAAAACGGGGATACATGCCCGCCCTTTTCATGGAGTCCGGCCGTTTTATGACCGGTCCCCATGGCGTGCTGGTGACCCGGGCCATCAATCACAAGGAGACCTACCGCAGCTATGTTGGCGTAGATGCCTGCATGTCTTCGCTCATGCGACCGGGGATGTATGATGCCTACCACCATATCGATGTTCTGGGAAAAGACAGCAGCCCGACAGATCAGCCCGTGGACGTGGTAGGTGCCCTCTGTGAAAACAACGACAAGTTTGCAGTCCAGAGGCCCCTGCCCCCGGTGGAGGAAGGAGACCTTCTCGTCATCCATGACACCGGTGCCCACGGCCATGCCATGGGTTTCAACTACAACGGCCAGCTTAGGCCCCAGGAACTGCTCTTCCATGAAGACGGAGGCATCTCCCGCATACGCAGGGGAGAAACCATAGAGGATCTTTTTACCACCCTCACCTTTCAGGAAAGCAGGCTGAATCCGTGATTTTTAAAATCCTGTCCTAACTGCTCAGCATATTTTATTCAGCAATACCAGCATTGTAATTTCAGCAGCTTCGTACTATTGCAAGGCTCCATGGCTATTTGCAAGTGACGTTGCAATCGTTTCGGATCAGAGCTTTAAAGGCCTGTGCGTAAAGAATCGCCAACTGTCTGAAGTCGGCACAAAAGGCAGCGTACTTAAGTTTGATATGGAAATAAAAATGTTCATTCTGCCTGTGCCGACAAGTTTTGGCGATTCAGCACAGGGCAAGAAGCTCCCGAAGAAGATTGCGTCACGAGCAAATAGCTTGGGTGCCTGTCCATCTGTCTGCCAAGTATGATACTTAGAAAATTGTGCTGAACAATTACTTCCGACCAAACCATAAAGCCGGTTTTCCCTTCTGGAAAAACCGGCTTTATATATAGAGTAAAAAAACTGAATTCCTTAGATTGCGCCCGTATCCTTCAGGGCACAGAGAACAACCTTCTGCATGGCTTTTTCTTTAAAGTTTGCAGGGTTTTCAAGGTCCATCCGCTTGAGATAGGGCTTTGCCGATTCAGGAACAGATGCCATAAACTGACCGATAACACCCTTGGCTGCGGCAAACTTGCTGATCTCCGCCTTGGTCTTAAATGTTCTCAAAGCCTTGCCGATGGCAATTTCCTCGTCCGTAAAGACAGTACCAAAGGGGAAGGGTCCGAACAGGCCGTCCTTTTTATATGGCGCAATTACTTTCTCCAGCTTTTCAGGATAATTATTCCGGAAAGCATCGGGAATTTTGTAATCCGCCTCAATCTTGCCCGCCTGCTTGGCTTTTTCCAGCAGACCTTCCTGGAAACGGGAATCAGCCACATTCAAAAGCTGCTTGATAACATTCTTATCGGACTGCCCCCTGAGATCCGCAATACCATATTCCGTAATAATAATATCCCTCAGGTGACGGGGTACGGAGCAGTGACCGTAATTGAAAACAACATTGGAAACTGTTTTCGGACCTTCCCCGCGGGTGGCCCGGATCATAAGGGCACCCCTGGCATCCGCAAGGGCATGGGCCATGGCCACAAAGTTATACTGACCACCGATACCGGAAACCACCTTCAGGTTGTCCAGGCTGTCCGAAACAACCATGCCGGACAGGGTCACCATAAGACCCGCATTGATGAAACGGGCGTTTTTACGCTGCAACACCCTCAGCTCAAGGCTGCCGTACTTATTGTTTGAATAAAGCTGGTTTACATTGAGTACGCTGGTCATGTTAATCAGCGCCCTCTCTTCGTCACTCATTGCATTGAGTGTCTCATAAAGCTTCAGGGGCCCGAGATAGAAACCCGCATGGGCCCAGTAACCCTCCTTAAGCTTATCCCCCAGCATGGTTCCGGCAACAACCTTAAGGTTTTCCACATCTCCCATATCAGCAGACACGGTAGTGCCACCATCCACCAGCTTACCATCCTGATAGACAACACTCTCCTTCAGAACACCGAATCGCTTAAGGAAAGTCACATCCTTTTCCGTGAGTACCCGGTGCACACCGCCATCCACAATAATCTGACGGAAGCCTTCAGGAGTTACATTTCTGTCATCGGTAAAGAGACCGGCATTGACCACCCTCTGAATTCGGATATCATCATAGACCCTGCGGTTCATGATGCCTTCCTTATAAAGGTCCACAAAGGTGTCCACCAGCATTTCGGTGGATCCGTAAAGACCTTTTTTAAAGGGATCTGTTCCACCCCAAGTATCAATCATGTCCTTGTACTTGTCCATGATCCCTGCTTCGTTCAGCAGCTTCTTGTACTGATCATTATGCTTGTGGCGCACGGTGAGTCCATAGGTAATGGCATCACCCAGGGAGCCGATACCTATCTGCAGGGTGCCATCATCAGGAATCAGGGCACTGGCATGCAGGCCGATGCAGTAATCAATTGTATTGATGGATTCCTTGGGCGCTCCAAAAAGCCTGTAATCGCTCTGGGGGCTTTCCAGGATAGCATCAAAAACTTCAGGCTCCGTAACGGCATCACCGAACATGAAGGGGAGATTATTATTAATCTCACCAATGGCTATCCCTTTGAAACCCTTCTCGCATTTAGCCTTCATGATATCTACTGCATCAATGGCCGTATCCGCATTACATCCCACAGAGTACTTGAGCTGCCCATTGATCTCTTTTTTGCCCAGAAGGGCTCCCGCCACATTCATGCCGTTGAGGTTCACGTCACGGGCCGCATGGGTGTAATTACTGTTGATGTAGTTCTGCTGCATATGGGCATTATTCATGAATGCCCCGGCCTTATAGAAAAACTCGCTGATGGTCACATTGGGCGGCAGCTTCTTAAGGCGCATGTCCCTTGCATAATCCAGTTCCACATAGCCACCCCATACCCTTTCCACAAGGGGACCGAGAAAACGACGTTCCAGCTCGCTTCCCGGTACGGGGGGCTCCAGGGAAAGACCCGTAATGATATGCAGACTGATGCTCTGGTCTTTCTGGACGCGCCTGTACACCGCATTGAGGATATTATTGGGTTTTCCAAGACCCAGCTGTGTCCCGAACACCAGTTTTTTTCCCACATTCTCAATGATGAAATCCACCATCTGTTCAGGATCATTGAATATAACAGGTTTCTTCATACTTCCCCCCGCAGCTCTTTTTAGGTTGTTAAGGTGTTAAATATTTTCCCTTTGCACACTAAGCAAGACCGACCACTCTCACACCGTAAACATTATTCACTTTAAAAATTGAAAGTATCTTATATGCATAGACGCAGCAAAAGTCAACATTTCCCATCATGCATTAACACTACCCTTTTCCATGGCAACACAGCCACTACAGCATCACACCACCTGTCATTCAGGCTTCTTTATTAATTTTTACCCTTGAAAGAAGCATAGACCTTCCTTGGGATACAAAATAAAAAAAGGCTTTTTTAAAAGAAAAACAACAAAAAAAAGAGTGTTTTCAAAATTAAAGGACGCAAGCAGCCCTCAACAGGGCATAATATCAATTCAGCGCCCACCACAAAGAACTCAGTTTATACTTGACAGAAACAAAAAAGAATTTATATGACGCGCAAGCTATTATGCAAAATAAACTATATTTTCAATTGTTTGCATCTGATAACCGTGTTTACACAAAGAATCCTCAACTAAACCTAGAAGATATTGAAATGAGAGAACAAATATCTCATTATATCAAAAAAAACAGAAGTAATTAACGCAAAAATCAAAAAATTTAAATGAAAGGGAAAGTAATGAACCACCAGAAAGAGTATCAGCAGAAACTTGTTTCTGCGGAAGAAGCCGTTAAATGCATACGCTCCGGAGACCGGGTGGACTACAGTTTCATGACCACCAAGCCCATTGCCTGCGATGCGGCCCTGGCTGCCCGCAATGGAGAGCTGCAGGATGTGGAAGTATATGCGGCCATAACTGTGCTTCCTGTTCCGGAAGTGGTCAAGCATCCCCAGAGCTTCCATTACCACGACATGCACTTCAGCAAAATCAGCCGCATCATCCAGCGGGATTTCAACCTCTGCTATTATGTACCCATTATGTACCATGAGGCTGGGAAATGGCTGAGGGAAGGGATTGCAAGCCAACACCATGTTTTCATCGGTCAGGTCTGCCCCATGGATAAACACGGATACTTCAATTTTTCCATAACCAACTCCGCAAGCCTTGCCAATGCCCAGCACTGCGAAAAGGTCATACTGGAAATAAACCCCAACCTTCCCATAGCCCTGGGAGGTGCGGAAGAATCCATCCATATCTCTCAGGTGGATTATATAGTGGAAGTGAAGGAAGACATGCCCGTTTTTGAGGCTCCTGCAGCAGAGCCATCAGAGGTGGACCGGCAGATTGCCGCCAATGTCATGGGTTTCATCCATGATGGCTGCTGCATTCAGCTGGGAATTGGCGGAATGCCCGATGCCGTGGGGAAAATGATAGCCGCATCGGACCTGAAAAACCTTGGGGGCCATACGGAAATGCTGTCCGAGGCCTATGTGGACATGATTGAATCCGGACGCATGACGGGAATTCACAAGCCCTTTGACAAGTGCAGGGTGCCCTATACCTTTGCCCTTGGGCCTAAGCGTCTTTATGATTTCATCCATAACAACCCTGCGGTGGCTTCCTACCCGGCCCAGTACACCAATGACCCCCGCCGCATTGCCCAGATCGACAACTTCATTTCCATCAACAATGCAGTGGAAGTGGATCTCTACAGTCAGGTAAATGCGGAAAGTGCGGACATTCACCAGATTTCCGGCAACGGCGGTATGTGGGACTTTGTCATGGGTGCCCAGTGGTCCAAAGGTGGCAAAAGCCTTATCTGTCTGGCTTCCACCGCCACCAACAAGGAAGGCCAGCGCATCTCCCGCATTGTGCCCCACTTTGATCCCTGCTCCATCACCACCATTCCCCGCCAGCAGGTGGATACCATTGTTACAGAGTATGGTGTAGCCGAGGTCCGGGCCCGCTCAACATGGGAGCGCGCCGAAATGATGGTGAACATTGCCCACCCCGACTTCCGGGATGAGCTGATCAAAAAAGCCGAAGCCCAGAAAATCTGGAAGCGCTCCAATAAAAAGGATGCCTGATACGGCAAAAAATAGTTACTGTTCAGCACTATTTTCCAGGTATCATACCTGCCAGACAAATGCACAGGCACCAAGGCTATTTGCCCGTGACGCAATCTTATTCGGGAGCTTCTTCCCTCTGCGGAAGCGGCAAAAACTCGCCGCCACAGGCAGGATAAGCTTTTTGATTACCATGGCAAGCTTAAGCACGATGCCTTTGGGGCGGCTCAGACAGTTTGCCGCTTCTTATTAGCACTCCGGCACTCAAGCTCAATAAAGTTTTATTGTTCTAAATGATTGGCTTTGAATTTATGGCTTGAGTGCCGGACGAATCTCTGATCCGAAACGATTGCAATGTCACTTGCAAACAGCCAAGGTGCCTTGCATCGAGCACGAAGCTGCTGAAGCTACATCATTGATACATCTAAATAAAATGTGCTGAACAGCAACGCAGGTCCTGCTACGGCATCTTGTCATAAAGTAACTTATGCCGGATTCAAACTCATTTCGATCCGTGATGGGCTACTGGTCATTTTTTAAACTTCTGAATTAAAAGAACTAAATTTAAGCTGCTCAGAAGTTACAAAACACAAAATTGCAGGGGCAGGCCTTCACGCCTGCCCCTGCTCAGTTAAAACGCACACGAAAAAGCAGGGCATAAAGGACAGGCACCACCCCAAGGGTCAGCACCGTTGAAAAAATCAGACCAAAAATAATCCCCACGGCCATGGGTGCCCAGATAGGGCCTCCCCCCCAGAGCAGGGGAACCATGCCAAGGGCTGTGGTGGCTGTACTCAGAACAATGGGCCGCATACGCCTGCACCCCGCCTCCACTATGGCCTCCTGGGGCGTCCGTTTCATTTCCTCCATTTCAATGCGGATACGATCCAAAAGCACAATGGCATTGTTCACCACAATACCCGAAAGAGAAATAATCCCCAGCAGAGTCATAAAGCCAAAATACAGACCTGTGATATGAAGTCCTGCCACAACACCGATAAGACCCAGAGGGATTGTGGTCATGATGATGAGGGTTTTACGGAAAGAATTGAACTGCAGCATTAGCAGCATCAGAATAATAAAACCTCCCACGGGAATCTGCTCCATGATGGCAGCATTGGCCTGGGTGGACTTTTCCCTTTCACCTCCAAAGGCATAGCGGAATCCCATACCCCAGGAAAGCATTTCCTGATCCAGCCAGGGCTGCATGCTGCGGATGATCTCTTCCGCCGTATATCCCGGCATAAGACCGGAACTGACTGTCACCGTACGCAGCCTGTCCCTGCGCAACACCTCCGAAGGCTGCCAGACGATCTCAATATCTGCCACCTGACTCAGGGGAACGGAACGCCCCGTGGCCTGGGCATAAACATGGATGTTCTCCAGCTTGCCTATATCCTTTCTGTCTGCGGCCACACTTCGCAGGGAAACCGGAATCAGCTTATCATCCTCCCTGAATTCCGTGAGGGTAAAACCGGAAAGGCCGGTCTGAAGACTTATGGCTATATCCTGACTGGAAACCCCGGCCATGCGGGCTCTGGGCTGGTTGACACGGACCACAAGTTTTTTTATTCTTCGCCCCCAGTCATCGGAAATCTGCCGCACCCCCGCTTCCCCGGCAAGACGCTGCTTCACCTCTTCGGCAATGGCAAAAAGCTTTTCCGTATCCCTTCCGGAAATCCTTATCTGCACAGGATCCTGCACAGGCGGGCCATTCTGGATTCTTTTCAATTCAATTTTTGCATCGAGATATCTTTTTTCCACATAGGCTTCCATCTCGGCCTTGATACCCGGCATTAGATCAAGGTCCGTTATATTAATAATCATAAGAGCATAGTGGGGCACCCCCTGTTCAGGTACATGGGTAAGCAGATACCTCGGTCCACCCTGAGCGATATGGGTCACCCAGCTCCGGATACCTTCGCTGCGCTCCGGCCCCGTAAGAAAGCGCTTTTTCATGAAGGCTTCCACATCCTTTACCATGGCCTCGGTACTTTCTATGGTGCTGCCTGCGGGAAGCTCCAGCTCGGCCGTGAAAAAAAGCCGGTCCGATGGCGGGAAAAAAATCACGGGAAGATAACGGAAGGTATACATCACCGAAAGAAAAACCATAAACACAAGACCCAGACTCAACCCCCTGTGCCTCAAAGAAAGCCCCAGCATCTTTCTATAGATACGGTAAAAACCGCTGTTATAGGTCTTTTTCCCGGCCCGGCTTTTTCTCACCTTCAGAACCTTCGTCGCCAGCAGGGGAATCAGGGTCATGGAAATCAGCCAGGAAGACAGAAGAATCAGGGTAACCACCTTGAAAAGGGGAGCTGTATATTCCCCTGTGGTGGATTTAGCGAGGAATATAGGCAGAAAAGATGCCGCAGTTGCCAGCGAAGAGGTCAGAAGGGGAACGGTGAGTTCTCTGGCAGAAGCAATGGCCGCAGCTACAGGTGCTTCCCCTTCCTCCATACGGACACTGATGGACTCACTCATGACAATGGCGTTATCCACCAGCATACCCAGAGAAATCACCAGAGAAGCAAGGCTCATCTGATCAATACCGATGCCGAAAAAAGACATAAGCATCAGCCCCATGAACATGGTCATGGGGATCAGAGCCGCCACCACAAGGCCCGTGCGCAAGCCAAGGGCAACAAAGGTGATACCTAAAACCATCAAAACCGCCTGAAAAAGATTTTTCTGAAACAGGCTCACCTTGTCCCGCACTTCACCCGGCGAAAAATTCACCAGGTGAAACTCAATGCCATAGGGATAATAAAGCCGCACCCCTTCCAGAAGCCCGCTCACGGCATCTCCCAGATCAATGAGATTACCTCCCTCGCGCATGGATACGGCAAGACCTATGGACGGAATGCCGTTGGCCCGCATCATGCTGGACGGAGGGTCGGCGTAGCCCCTGCGGATATCCACCATATCCGCGAGAAACAGCATCTCCGCCCGGCCGGGTACCTGCACCACGGTCTGACGCAGCTCATCCAGGGACTCAAAATTTCCGGAAGGTTCAAGGGCAATGCGCTCTCCCTCCACATCAATGGCTCCTCCGGGAATAATGATGTTCCTTGACTTCAGTATACCCATGAGCTGATAGGGGGATATGCCCATCTCCCCCAGCCTTGCATTGCTGTACTCCACAAAAATCCGTTCATCCTGAACACCGTAAAGGTCCACCTTGGCCACTTCGTCCAGCATGAGCAGGGCATCCCGCACCTCATCCGCCACAGCTTTGAGTTCCCTGTAGCTGTAATCTTCACCTGTTATTCCTATGAGAGTGCCAAAAACATCGGAGAATTCATCATTTACAATGGGAGCATATACGCCTTCGGGAAGATCCAGAGCGGCACGCTCCACCTTGCGCCGCAAATTATCCCATATGGGCCGCATGTTCCGGTACCGCTCCTTCACCCACACATCAATGATGGAAACCCCGGTTTTTGACTGACTTTTCACATAATCCAGCTCAGGAATCTCCTGAATCACCTTTTCAAGCCTGTCTGTGACCAGCTGCTCCACCCTCTCCGGAGAAGCACCGGGGAAATAGGTCACCACCCTTGCAACCCGCAACACAAAACCCGGATCATAATCCCTGGGAAGATCCCTGTAGGCAATGAGTCCGCCGACAATAATAACAAAGAGAAAAACAAGGGATATGCGGTTTTTTTCTATGGCAAGGCGGGTCAGGTTCATGGCCTCTCCTCCTTCCAGAGCTTCACCCTGAGCCCATCATGGATATGGGCAATACCCGCTGTCACCAGAAGATCACCGATCTGAAGCCCCTGAGCTATCTCAAGCCCATCGGGTGTCATCCCTGCTATTTCCACAGGCTGCCTCTTAACCATAGCTGTCTCCCCGTCCTCCAGAAGCTCCAGAGAATAGACAAAGCGCCCTTTTTCATCCTCGCCAACACTTCTGAAGGGAACCACAAGCCCCCTGCTGCTGCTCACATCCATGGAAACATCCACTTCCGCAGCCATGCCGGGAAGAATGCGTACATCAGGATCTTCCAGTCTTACCGTCACGGGAAAGGTGGTTTCAAGACCCATGGACGAAACCCCCACCTCAGTTATAATGCCGATATATTCGCCATTGCCAAGGGCATCCACCCGGACTTTAACGGGCATACCCTCACGCACACCGGAAATGTGGATGGCAGGCACTGCGATGCGGACATCCACGCCTTTACCGCAGTTAATGACTGCCACGGCCTGACCGGCTCCCACATTCTCGTTTTTCTCCACGGGCACAGCCGCCACGGCACAACGATCCGGTGCTTCCAGCCTGGCATAGGTAAGCTGGCGTCTGGCCAGAGCCAGCTGGTTCTCAATGGAACGTACCGCTGCTTCCGCTGACTCCGCACCCGTTCTTGCCGCATCCAACTCACTGCGGGAAGCATTACGCCGCTCATAAAGGGCCTGCACTCTGCCATAAATGGCTTCGGCATTCCTTGCCTGGGCCTGGGCCCGGCTGAGGGCAGCCTCGGCTTCCTGGAGTTTCAGCTGAAAATCCGTGGCATCCAGCTCGGCAATAAGCTGTCCCTTTTCCAACACGTCTCCTACCCGCACATGGAGTTTCTGCAGGGTTCCGGGTACACGGAAACTCATGCGGGATGCCATACCCGCACGGGCAAGACCTGTAAATGTCCTTATCCGAAGCCCTTCATCGGCCTGCACCTCAATATAACGAACGGGCCTCAGTTCGGGTTCCTGCACTTCATGGGGAGCTTCCCTGCAGCCTGCAAAAACCAGCAGTATCAAAAAAACGCATCCCAGTATCAAAGGTGATTTTTTATTCATTCCTCTCCCCCTCCCGCAGAAACCAAAGGCAGATCCATCCCCGAATCCTCAAAATGCCTTTTCAGGCGCTCAAACATGGCATCTCTTGCCTCCAGAGTTGCAGAGAAATCCACATTGCCCAGAAGCCGCTGCACTGCCATCAGATCCTTTAGAAAATCATAGACACTGGTGGCAGACATCTGCTCTGCCACAAGACTTGCATGCTGGGCATCCAGAAGTTCCATGGCGGAAACAAGGCCCCTTTCATAAGCATCAGTAACCAGCTCCAGATTCTTTGAGGCAGCCGCAGCAGCATCCGCAGAAAGACGAATTCCCGGCCAGGATGCCGTTGTCCTGTGCAGGGACACTCTCATCCTTGCCTCCAGCCCTTCGGCTATCTGTAATCTCCGGGTACGAAGAGATTCCAGTCTTTCAAGCCCCTCATCCAGGGCAGCAGGTCTGGCCCCGCCGGTTATAAGGGGATAAGAAGCCTTTATCCCCACCTGCCATCCGAAATCCTCGCTTTCCGGCAGCCTGATGGGCGGCACCCCCGGCATAAGTTCGATTTCTGCGGCACCACTGCCCTTACCTTGGGAAAGCAGACGCTGACGCATCCCGCCTTCAGCCAGAAGATCCGGCAGATACCATGATCTTCTGGCCGCAAGAATGCCCCTTCGGGCCGCTTCCATGGCCAGCTCCACACGCTCCAGCTCCGGTGCCTGATCCCTGGCCTCTGCCACCACAAAATCATGGAAAACTCCCATACGACCCGGATTCTCCGAAAACCAGCGGATACGGGGATCACTCACAAAGAAAAGGGGATCAGAAAGCCTGGTATCCGAAAGAAACACAGGCTGATCCAAAGGCCGGTTCAAAATAAGGTTCAGGCCCGTTTCCGCCTGCCGCAGCAAAGATCTGGCTTCCAGAAGTGCCTTGCGGGCCGAAGCCAGACGGCTCTGCCATCGATAAACTTCCGAAGGCCCTGCATATCCAACCTCTCTGCGGTTTTCCGCCCGTTCCAGGTTCGCCCGGCTCAGATCCAGATCATCTTTACGGATCTGCACCAGACGCCCTGCCCGGAGCACATCCAGAAAAGCCAGAGCTGCAGATTCTGCAATATCCAGCTCCACCTGCCGCCTCATCACCTGCTGGGTCTTAAGCTCTATGTCCGCCACATCCGCAACACTTCTTTTTTTTTCAGAAAATAGAATCTGTCGCAGCATCACTTCAGCCCAGATCTCCTCTTCGGGCTGACGCCCCATACTGGAAGCCGCATTTTTACTGTCCGTAACACGACCTTCCAGGGAAAAAAGTCCCTGGGGCCGCAAGGGCGAACGCTGGCTCCGGGCCAGGGCTTTACGGATGGCCTCCTCCCTTTCCGCCAGCCTGATTTCCAGATTGGCGGAAAGGGCAGCCTGCACGGCCCCGTTAATGGCAAGGGGCCTGCCAATGGGATGCGGGTCTTCATGGATCAGATCCGCATCCAGCAGAATATCCCAGTCCGGATACACCCCGATGCGTCTGGCTGTTTCCATATTAACCGTAAAATCCATGTCCGGATGAAAGGCAACGGAAAGACTTCCCGCATCCCTGCCCAGAAGAATCTGCTGTACATGAAGGGAAATACGCCTGGAGAGACGATTAATACGCTCCGAAGGCGCCATTCCAGCCAGAATACCCCTTTCAACCTCATCCCTGCCCCAGAGGGAAAAGGAAGGCAGTTTTTTTTCTTCAAGCCCCTGAATCAGGAGGGCAAATTCATCATGGGAAAATCTCATAAGAGGAGTAATGAATACCGCATCCACAGATTCCGGCAGAGAAGCCAGAACATGAGAAGCCCGGGATGTCGCAGCAATGAAGTCAATCTCCACCCCAAATTTTTTCCCTGCGCTTTTTGTCCTTTCCGCAAGATCAGGCAGGCCAGCCACAATGGTTTCATCACCAATGAGGGCAAGCCTCTTAAAGGGCACCATGCGGCCGAAGGCTTCCATATCCCTGTCAAAATTCTGAAATGATTTGATGTAATTCAGATTCCTGACTCCGGAGCTTCCCTGACTTTCGGGCAGGTTCTGGAGATTTGCATCAATAACCAGCGAGGCAATGGCAGGTTTTTGAAGATTATCCCTGTGGCAGAGAAGGTGTGAAGAAATAACGCCTGCGGCAATGACGATATCCGTCACTGGATTCGTCAGGGCCCTTTCCACCTGCCTTCCTATCTCTTTCACATCCCAGCTTCCTGAAAAATGCAGGGTCTCGGGGAAACGGACGTCAAATTCATTTTTTGTCAGATCCAGAATCTCGGCCTTCAGCTCCGCAATGCCCCCATAGCGCATGGCAGGGCCATCTTCTATGACAGCGATATGCACGACAGGGAGATCCGCAAAAACAGGACTGCCGGAAAAAAAGCAGAGTATCCCCAGCAGTAAAAATAAATTCCGCCGCATTCTTCCTCCGTCACAAATAAAAACATCGTTTCACAAACATCCGATAAAATTACAGCATTAGAATTTCAGGACAGAATGTTCAGAACTCTTATCTTATTGTAACTGTCCAACACCCTCTTCGCTGGCTAAGGACCATAATGTCAGACAGGTGCACAGACACCCAGGCTGTTTGCCCGTGACGCAATCTTTTTCGGAAGCTTTTTGCCCTGTGCGGAATCGGCAAAAACTCCCCGCCACAGGCAGGATGAACTTTTTAATTACCATAGCAGGCTTAAGCACGCTGCCTTTGTGGCGGCTCAGACAGTTTGCCGCTTCTTTCGCACAGGTCTGCAAAGCTCTGATCCGAAACGATTGCAATGTCACTTGCAAACATCCAAGGTGTCTTGCAATGATTCAAAGCTGTTGAAATTACAATACCTGAATTTCAAAATAAAATTTGCCGAATATTTACATCTTTTTTATAAATTTTTCTTCTACCATGCACCGATTCATTGAAACTGTCAAGAAAAGGTAAAGATCACTCACCTCTCTTCTTTTTGCCATAAAAGGCATATTCTGCTAGACATCTGAACCGGAACAAACTTGCAGATGAAGATGCCGGAAAAACCTCCGGCCAAATACACTAAGGGAACACTATCCATGAAAATTACCATGGCCCAGCTCAATCCTCTGGTTGGAGATCTTGAGGGAAATGCGACAAAAATCATCGAAGCCTGCCAAAGTGCCAGACAGAAAGGTGCTGAGCTTATCATTTTTCCGGAGCTCACCCTCACGGGCTATCCGCCTCTGGATCTGCTGGAGCGAAAGGCCTTTATAAGCGCCAATCTTGCCATGAAAGAAAAGCTCATCGAAAAAATAATGGGCATCGCATTTCTTTTCGGCTATGTGGCCATAAATCCGGGCAGTGAAGGGCCGGAGCTGCAGAACGCCGCTGTGTTTGCAAAGGACGGAAAAATTCTCGGAGAAATCCGGAAGGTTCTGCTGCCCCAGTACGATGTCTTTGATGAGTGCCGCTACTTTGCACCGGGAAAAACCGCAGAACCGGTTCTTTACGGGGGGCTTCGCTTCGGCATCACCATCTGCGAGGACGCCTGGAACAGCGAAGATATACCAGTCCAGAAAGGCTACACAGAAAATCCCGTGGCAGACATTGCCCCGGGCTCCGATATTCTCATCAATCTGTCCGCCTCTCCCTTTCATGTGGATAAGGTCCGCCTTAGGGATCAGCTCTTTTCAGGCATTGCAAGGCAGTACGCCATCCCAGTTCTGGAAGTGAATCAGGCGGGAGCCAATGACACTCTGGTCTTTGACGGGGCCAGCACGGCCTATGACAGGAAGGGAAATATCATTGGAAGGGCAGCAGCCTTTGAGGAAGATCTCATACTCGTGGATCTGGAAAAAAATACCGGTGATATCCGGCTGCTGCCGGAAAGGGAAGAGGACCAGATTCATAGGGCTTTGGTAACTGGGATCAGGGATTATCTGCATAAGTGCGGTTTTACAAAGGCTGTGGTGGGTTCTTCCGGCGGAATTGACTCCGCCCTTGTTCTGGCACTGGCTGCGGAAGCCCTCAGTGCTGAAAACATCATCAGTGTTTTCATGCCCGGACCCTACACGGCGGCGGACAATTTTGAGGATACCCGGCTGCTGGCGGAAAATTTGAAAATCCGCCTTGACATTGTGCCCATCCAGCAGACCATGGAAGCCATGGCGGCCTCATCTTCCCTCTTTGATCCTGAAAGCCATGGGATCACAGAACAAAACCTCCAGGCCCGTATCCGGGGAACCCTGATAATGGGCTATGCCAACCGCTACCATGCCCTGGCACTGCCCACGGGCAACAAGGCGGAAATGGCCGTGGGCTACAGCACCCTTTACGGGGACATGAACGGCGGACTTGCCGTGCTGGGGGATGTTTCCAAGACAAGGGTCTGGGCCCTTTCACGCCGCATCAATGAAAAGGCTGGTTTTGCCCTGATTCCTGAGCGCATCATAGAAAAAGCACCCAGTGCGGAACTCAAACCCGACCAAAGGGATCAGGACGATCTGCCCGATTATGGTGTGGTGGATGCCATTGTGGCCCATCATGTGGAAGATCTTGAAGATGCTGAAAGTATAATTGCCAGGGGATATGCTGAAAATGAAGTACGGGATGTGATCCGAAGAATCCAGCTCAATGAATACAAGCGCCAGCAGGCAGCCCCTGTAATACGCATAACATCCAGAAGCTTTGGATACGGCAGACGTTATCCCATGGCCTGCAGGCTGCACTATTAGCTTATACTTACTAAGGCGTACCGGGGTGTTTGTGGGTGACTTTGTAAACGTTTTGAATGCGTCATGGGCAAAGAGCCTTTGTACCCATAAACCCCTTGACGGTATTAGCGAAGCCTAATTCCCATGACCAAGATAAGCGGAATGAATCTCAGGATTGGCAAGAAGGCTGCCTGCCGTATCCGCCAGAACCACCTTGCCCACCTCCAGAACATAGCCCCGGTGGGCCAGACGCAGGGCAGCCCTGGCATTCTGCTCCACCAGAACAACGGTGACACCGCTGCCGTTAATCTCCCGAATGGTTTCAAAAATGGCCTTGATGATTAGGGGAGCAAGGCCTAAGGAAGGCTCATCCAGAAGCAAGAGGCGGGGATGGGCCATCAGTGCCCTTCCTATAGCCAGCATCTGCTGCTCTCCGCCGGAAAGGGTGCCAGCAAGCTGTTTACGCCTTTCCTTCAGAATGGGAAAGAGGGAAAAAATCCAGTCCCGGGTTTTGGCATCCCTGTTACGGTCTTTACTGGTAAAGGCTCCCAGCCTTAGGTTTTCCGCTACCGTCAGGGTACCGAAAACCCGCCTGCCTTCGGGAACCTGGGCAATGCCCATTTCCACAATCTTATGGGCTGGCAGGGTATGAATGGGCTTACCTTCAAAGACAATACTGCCGGATGCGGGTTTCACAAGCCCGCTGATGCTCATCAGGGTAGTGGATTTTCCCGCACCATTGGCTCCGAGAATACTGACTATCTCCCCTTCGGCCACCTCCATGTCAATGCCGTGCAGGGCCTCCACATTACCGTATTTCACCACAAGATTCTCAAGGCTCAGCATGCATCCTCTTCCTCGTCACTGCCCAGATAGGCCTCAATGACTCTGGGGTTGTTTTTCACCTCTTCGGGACTGCCCACGGCTATTTTAGTGCCGTACTCTATCACCACCAGCTTTTCACAGGCGCGCATCACAAGGCCCATATCATGCTCAATGAGCAGTACGGTAATGCCTTTGCGGCTGATTTCCCGGATCAGATGAAGCAGCTCCGCCGTCTCCTGATCGTTCATACCGCCTGCGGGCTCATCAAGAATAATGAGGCGGGGACGACTTGCAAGGGCACGGGCAATCTCAAGCAGCCGCTGTTTTCCATAGGAAAGACTGGAAGCGGAAAGACCTGCATATTCCCAGAGCCCCACAAAATCAAGAACTTCCCTTGCGGTTTCCAGGGCTTTTTTCTCTTCCCTGCGCTGCCCCGGTGTGCGGATCATGGAAGCAAAAATACCGGATTTCATGCGACAGTGACACCCGGCCAAAGCATTTTCCACCACAGGCATGTTCTGGAAAAGACGTATGCTCTGAAAAGTCCGGGCAATACCCATATCCACAATCTTATGGGGCTTTTTCCCCTTTACGGACCTGCCTTCAAAAAGAATATCACCGGAATCAGGTGTATAATTTCCGGTAATGAGATTGAATAGCGTGGTTTTACCGGCACCATTGGGACCGATCAGCCCCACGATCTCCCCGGCTTCCACGGAAAAGCTCACCCGATTGACGGCGGTGAGACCGCCAAAGGTTTTCACCACCTTTTCAAGGGATAAAAGACTCATGCATCCCCTCCCCTGACCCTGGGCACACCGGCATATTTACGGACCAGAGGCGGCAGCAGGCCTTTGTTACGGAAAATCATCATCAGCACCATGGCGGCTCCGAAGAAAAGCATACGGGCATCGGCAAAATTCCTGAAGAATTCCGGCAACCCCACCAGCAGAAAAGCTCCCAGAATCACACCTGGAATGCTGCCTGCACCGCCCAATATGACAATGGCAAAAATCAGCACCGACTCCCAGAAATTAAAAGAACCCGGAGAAATAATGGTCATTTTAGCGGCAAAAAGCGTTCCTGCCATACCAGCCCATACCGCTCCTATGACAAAGGCCGCCAGCTTGTACCAGGCCGTATTGATGCCCGAACCTTCGGCTGCCGTCTCATCTTCTTTGATATAGTTTAAGGCCCGGCCGAAACGGGACTGCTCCAGCCTGTAGAAAAACCATATGGTAATCAAAAGAAAGCCGCCGATGAGATAATACAGCTGCCATGGACGGCGAAGACGCATATCAAAGATTTCCGGCCTTGGAATACCAAAAATCCCATTGGATCCTCCGGTCAGG
Source organism: Desulfobotulus mexicanus (assembly GCF_006175995.1). NCBI lineage: Bacteria > Pseudomonadati > Thermodesulfobacteriota > Desulfobacteria > Desulfobacterales > Desulfobacteraceae > Desulfobotulus > Desulfobotulus mexicanus. The sequence continues at coordinate 313,238 of NZ_VDMB01000001.1, read as the reverse complement.
CCAAAAATATCGTTTTCAAGGGCTATGCGTACAATCTCCCCCACACCGATGGTAACAATGGCCAGATAATCCCCCCGCAGATGAATGATGGGCCGGGCCACGGCCAGGGCAAAAAGACCTGCGGCAGCACCGGCAACGGGAATAAGCCAGAGGATAGGGATGTTGTACCGGGTACTTAAGATGGCTGCCGTATAGGCTCCCACCGCATAATAAGCTGCATGACCAAGATTGAACAGCCCCGTATGCCCCACTATCCAGTTCAGGCTCAAACCTAAAATGGCATAAAGCCATATATCGTTAAGCACACCTATCCAGTAAGGATTGCTGAAAAGTACAGGGAAACAGGCAAAAAATGCCAGCAGCACACTTATGACAAAAACTTTCTTATTCATAACTTATCCGCCACACGTTCTCCCAGAATGCCCCTCGGACGAACCAGAAGAATGAGAATTAGAACAGCAAAGGCAATGGCATCCTTCCATGCTGTGGAAATATAAGCAGCTCCCATGGCTTCCAGAACACCGAGAAGAAGACCACCCAGCATGGCACCGGGAATATTACCGATACCGCCTATGATGGCTGCAGTAAAGGCCTTGAGACCAAAAATCCACCCCATGGTGAAATTAATCTGACCGTAATAAATCCCCACCATGACACCCGCCGCAGCACCTAAGGCAGGCCCGATAATAAAGACAATCTGAATCACCCGGTCCACATTGATACCCATGAGCCGTGCCGCATCCTGATCAATGGCTGCAGCACGGATGGCTGTGCCTATCCGGGTTCTCTGAACAAAAAAGTAGAGAGCCGCCATCATCAGAATGGAAACCACAAACAAAAGTATCCTGAGCAGGGGAATATCAACACCAAAAACAGATATGGGAGTATTGGGCAGAATACCGTGGGGATAAACCTGAAAACGGGCACCATACATCAACATAATGGCATTCTGAAGAAAAATCGAAGCACCAAGGGCAGAGACAATGGCGGAAAGACGGGGAGAATTGCGCAGGGGCCTGTAGGCCACCCGCTCCAGAAGCACACCCATAATGGCTACCATGCCCATGACCATCAGAATGAGCACAAATACACCGCCAAAGGGCCCCAATACCTCTGTAAAAGCAAAGGTACCGAGAAGGGTCAGCCCTAGAAAAGCACCCATGGTAAAAAGCTCCCCATGGGCAAAATTCATGAGCTTCATGACACCGTAGACCATAGTATACCCTAAGGCAACCAGGGCATAAATGCCACCCACGGCCAGACCGTTAAACAACTGCTGCAGAAAAAATTCCATGGCTTCTTCCTGAAAAACAGGGAAAAGATACCCGTAAAGCGGACAGGAATACGGGGCCGCTTCCCTTACAGAAGCGACCCCGCACAGTCTCAAAAAGCTGTCCGGCAGATATCTTTAAGGATAAAAATCCAGAAGAGACAAAGCCCTTATATTAAGGATTCATCAGAACAAAGGCACCCTCAGCATTCACCTGATACACCCGGTAAACATCACCGATGCGGTCTCCGACACTGTTAAAGGAAATGGTGCCGGTGAGGGCAGGCATATCCTTAAGCCGGGTACGCATATACTCGGCAACTTTTTTGGAATCCGTGGAGCCAGCCCCTTCAATGGCTGTCACAATGGCCGTAAAGGCATCCCCCGCCAGAACCGCCCAGATGGAACCAGGCAACTTGCTGTATTTTTTCTCAAAGGCTGCAAGGAAGGCACGGGCTTCATCCGTGGGCAGATCCTGGGGAACCGGAGGGCTTAAAAAATAAAAACCACTGGCCGCCTGAGTACCTGCTATTTCCACAAGATCCGGGTTGTTGGTGGCATCCCCGCCCATCATGGGAACATCCCAGCCCATTTCCATTTTCTGGCGCAGCAGAAGGCCTGCTTCGGGGTAGTAACCCGTAAACAGAATCACATCCGGATCAGATGCCCGCATACGGGTCAGTACCGTATTGAAATCCCGCTCTCCTGGAGTCAGGGCATTGAAAAACACCACTTTTGCATCGGAAACCTCACCAATGAATTTTCTGGCATCATCGGCAAGGCCTCTGGCATAGGAAGTATTATCATGGAGAATGGCTATCTTTGAAAAACCCATGCTCTGAAGGGCTTTTGCCGCTACCATGGCCTGCTCGTCATTTCTGGGGCAGGTGCGGAAAAAGAAATTCAGACCCTTTTCCGTCAGGCGGTTACTGGTGGCACCATTGGCAACCTGTATGATATCATAATCGTCATAGATGTTCTGGGCAGCTTCTGCCACGGAAGAACCATAGGTGCCTATAACCGCAGCCACTTTCCGTGTGGAAAGACGCTGGGCTGCCAGTGCCGCAGCCCTGGGATCTCCCGCATCATCTTCCACCACAATTTCAACCTTCTTATCGAGAACACCGCCTTTAGCATTCAGCTCTTCGGCCATAAGCGTCACAATATCCCGCATATCCTGACCTTCACTGGCCCAGGATCCGGTCATGGGGGCCATGAGGCCAATACGGATGGTTTCGGCAAAGGCCGGAGCCGCCATAAAACACAAAGCTGCCGCAAGACACAGAACTTTTTTCATGTATTCCTCCCTGCTTCATTAAGGATATCCGCAAAATCAATGGATACGGTGAATTTTTTCAAATAGCAGAGGGGAACAAGGCCTGTCAATTGCTTTGTTTCCACACCGGAACAAGTATCCGTCTGAATTTCATGGCGTTTTTGCTGTCATGCAGCATAGGGTTTCCCCCATGCTGCTATTCCCTTAATAACGATAATGATCCGGTTTGAAGGGACCTTCGGGAGAAATTCCCAGATAGGCAGACTGCTCCGGTGTCAGCTTTGTGAGCCGCACACCCAGCCTTCCAAGGTGAAGGCGGGCAACCTCCTCATCCAGAGCTTTGGAAAGGGTGTAAACTTCCTTTTTATGGGGCTCCGTTGCCAGAGCAATCTGGGCAAGGGTCTGATTGGTGAAGGAATTGCTCATAACGAAACTGGGATGCCCCGTGGCACAGCCAAGATTGACCAGACGGCCTTCGGCCAGCACAATGATGGAACGGCCTGATTTCAGCGTCCATTTATCCACCTGGGGCTTGATGTTCAGGCACAGACATTCCGGAGTTTCCTCCAGATAAGCCATGTCAATCTCATTATCAAAATGACCGATATTGCAGACAATAGCCTCGTTTTTCATGGATTCCATGTGCTCACCCGTAATGACATGGAAATTCCCCGTGGCCGTAACAAAAATATCTCCCATGGGGGCAGCTTCTTCCATGGTAAGTACCTCAAAGCCTTCCATGGCAGCCTGCAGGGCACAGATGGGATCAATCTCCGTAACAAGAACCCGTGCGCCAAAGCCTTTCATAGACCGGGCACAACCCTTGCCCACATCCCCATAACCGCAGATCACAACCACCTTACCGGCAATCATAACATCGGTGGCCCGCTTGATACCGTCTGCAAGGGATTCCTGACATCCGTAAAGATTATCAAACTTGCTCTTGGTAACGGAGTCATTCACATTTATGGCAGGAAAGAGGAGCTCTCCTTTTTTCTGCAACTGGTAAAGCCGTCCTACGCCTGTGGTGGTTTCTTCGGAAACCCCACGGATTTTTTCTGCCATGCGGGTCCATTTGCCGGAATCCGTTTCATAGGCCAGACGAAGACGGTCCTGCAGGCATTTTTCCTCAAGGGAGCCCGGCTTTTTATCCAGAAGGGAAGGATCTTTTTCCACACGAACACCCTCATGGATCATAAGGGTGGCATCCCCGCCATCATCCACAATAAGGTCCGGGCCGGACCCATCGGGCCAGGTCAGGGCCATTTCCGTACACCACCAGTATTCCTCAAGGGTTTCACCCTTCCAGGCAAAAACCGCTGCGGAACCATTGGCTGCAATGGCGGCGGCGGCATGGTCCTGGGTGGAAAAAATGTTGCAGGAAGCCCAGCGTATATCCGCCCCAAGCTCCTTTAAGGTTTCAATGAGCATGGCCGTCTGTATGGTCATGTGCAGGGAACCCGTTACCTTCAGACCTGCAAGGGGCTTTTCCTTACCATATTTTTCCCTTGCAGCCATAAGACCGGGCATCTCGTTTTCCGCAAGCTGCATTTCCTTACGGCCGAAATCCGCACCCGCCATATCCGCAACCTTGTATCCAAGGTCCAGTTCCATCGGCTGTACTGACATGAATTCACTCTCCTTTTGGGTTATACATCTATAAATATCGTAACTGTTCAGCATGGTTTTTTCTGAACTGCCAATGCTTTAATTGCAGCAGCTTCGTACTGTTGCAAGGCTCCGTGGCTATTTGCAAGTGACATTGCAATCGTTTCGGATCAGAGCTTCGTCCGGCACTCAAGCCAAAAACCCAAAGCCTACTATAAAAGGCAATAAGCTTTTTCAGGCTTGAGTGCCGGAGTGCTAATAAGAAGCGGCAAACTGTCTGACCCGCCACAAAGGCAGCGTGCTTAAGCCTGCCATGGTAATCAAAAAGCTTATCCTGCCTGTGGCGGGGAGTTTTTGCCGCTTCCGCACAGGGCAAGAAGCTCCCAAATCCGGCACTCAAGATCCATAGGCACTTTTTGCTCCCGTAAAGGGCTTGAGCTTTTCAGCTTGAGTGCCGGATTGCGTCACGGGCAAATAGCCTGGGGCCTGTGCATCTGTCTTGCAGCTATGGTACTTGGAACACTGTGCTGAATAATTACTCAATATCATAAACTTTATGTTCTTGCTTTCCCTAAACTCTGCTGACCTCAGGCCCTGCGTATGGCCCGGTAAAGATGCAGGCGCAGGGAAGAAGGCAGGGTAAAGGTTTCCAACTCCATAAGCTCAAAACCGGCTCCATCAAGAAAACGACGGATGGTTTCCTCGGCAAAACCCAGCCACCTGTCCCCGAAGCGCTCCCGCAGAAACTCTTTCTCATGCCTGTCAAAATCCGCCAACAACAGCACACCACCCGGCACAAGAATACGGGCCGCATCCCGGATACCACCCTCGGGATCGGGCAGGTGGTGGAGGGCAAGGGAAATCACCGCCAGATCTGCCACACCATCGCCCACGGGAAGATGCTCAATGGCACCCAGCCGGAAATCTCCTTCAAGGCCTTCCTCAAGAAAACGCCGTTCAGCTTCGGCCAGCATTTCCATGGAATAATCCACACCGATAACACTCCGGGCCTGGGCTGCAAGCCCCCGGAGAAGTTCCCCCGTACCGCAACCAAGATCCACCGCAAGCCCCGGCTTTCCAGCCCGGTCCAGCAGGGTTGCATTCAAGTCAAAGGGACCAAGAATCTCAAGCCTGAGACGGTCCCAGTCCGTTGCAATGGTATCAAAAAAGCGGGATGTGCTTTTCCTTCTTGCCTCAAGTACTTCTGCTGCCCGGACCATGTCCGCTTCCAGATCCGGCTCCTGCCGCAGCCATTCCCGGACAGCCGTAACAAAATTTCTTCCACTGCCTTCGGAAGGCACACCATAAAAGGCCCATACACCGTCTCTCCTGCAGGAAAGAAGCCCTGCATCGGTCAGAATTTTTAAGTGCCTTGAAATACGGGACTGGCCCATACCCATCACCGCAACGATTTCATTGACGCTGAGTTCATGTCGATCCAATATATGGATTAGTCGGATTCGTGTGGGGTCGGACAGAGCCTTGCAAAATATTAAAATATCCATATCTCTTGATATATCTCCCAAAGAAACCATGAGGTCAAGCTTTTTATGAACACGCCATGGGCCTTCTTTTTCTTCTCACAGGCTTTGGACTTGCAGTCCTGAGCCTGTCAGGGTAAAGTAAAAGGCATTATATGTCCCAACCTGAAAAAAGCATACTTTTTATCCCCTTCCTCCTCTTCTCCCCCATGGAGACGCTGCCATGACAGACTTTAAAAAACTTGCCGAAGAACTCGGACTGGAGATAGCGGATTTTATCGAACTGACAGAACTTTTCATTCAAACAACCACTGATGATATTGCACGCCTTGAAAAAGCCCTTGAGAACCAGGATGCCAATTCTGTAAAGGATATTGCCCACAACATAAAAGGAGCCTCAGGTAATCTTGGCTTTAAAGCCATTTATGTCCTCACCACTGTGGGTGAAAAAAAAGCAGCTGAAGGCAAACTCAGCGTCCTTGCATCCCTGCCTGCAGCCCTGAAAAAAGAAGTTACCATCCTTCAAAGCGCCCTGTAATACAAATGGAGACTTCCATGCCCGATCTCCCGGCTTCCCATATACCTGCCCCAAAGGAACTGACCCTTCTTGTGGTGGACGACAGCCCCATAAACGTCAGACTTCTGGAAACGGCTCTCTCCAAGGAAGGTTACAGAATTCTTACGGCAGCCAACGGGCCAAAGGCCCGGGAGCTTGCGCTGGAAAACATGCCGGATCTGATTCTGCTGGATATCATGATGCCCGGTGAAGACGGTTTCAGCGTGATCCGTTTTCTTAAAAACCACACAGCCACCGCATCCATTCCAGTGATCTTTCTCACGGGTGTCAGCGAAATAGAATCCAAAATCGAAGGTTTTGATCTGGGTGCTGTGGATTATATTATAAAGCCCTTTCATCCCATGGAAGTGCTGGCAAGGGTAAGACTGCATCTGAAGCTGTCCATTGCCACCAACTCCCTTATCATCAGCCAGGCCCAGAAACTGAGGCAACTCAAAAAAGCCCAGACATCCCTGCTGGTAACTCCGGAATCTTTACCGGAAGCCCGCTTTGCAGCCATTTATGAATCCTTTCAGGAGGCAGGTGGCGACTTCTATGATGTTATTGCCATATGCAAAGACATACACGGCTACCTTGTGGCGGACTTTTCCGGCCATGACATCAGCACCTCCTATCTTACGGCATCCATCAAAGCCCTGATGAAACAGAACTGCACTCCCATATACCAGCCAGCAGAAAGTATAAAGCTTATCAATGATGTTCTGGTAGAGATTCTGCCTGAAAACAAATACCTGACAGCATCCTATGCCCACCTGAACCGTAAAACCATGAAACTGACCCTGGTAAATGCCGGCCACCCTCCTGCGGTATATGTACCGGAAAATGCTCCGGCCCGGCTGATCCGTATAGATGGGGATATTCTGGGTATGTTCCGCAATGTTATCTTCGGAACACAGGTTCTTCCCGTTAAGTCCGGGGACCGTTTTTATCTGTATTCAGACGGCCTTGTGGAAAGCAGCCTGGACCGTTCCGTATGGTCCCAGGCATCGGAACGCATGCTGGGTGCCTGTGAAGAAGTACGCGGTCTTCCCATTGCAGAGGCCGTAAAAGGTATCCGGAATATTCTTCTGCCTCCGGAAGTCCCCATTGAAGATGATATTGTTATCCTGGCCATTGAAATCTGAACTTCTGCCTACAGGATAAACCCTCCGCTTTTTTTATGGAGCAAAGCCATGAACCATAAACTTTTCATCGTGGAAGAAATAGCACAGGGCCTTGCCATCCGCATGGGTGCCGATATGAGAAATATTGACCTGGCCAGCCATGAAACCCAGCTTTTTTTAAAAAAACAAAATCTTGAAGCCCTCACCTTTTCCATCTGCCTTGGGATGCGGGAAGCACTGACCAATGCCGTCCGCCACGGCAGCATCAATCTTCCGGAAGGAATAATCACCTACCAGGTCCAGATCATCGGTCAGCGCATTGTCCTTGAGATTATGGATGAAGGTCCTGGGTTCAACTGGCGAACATCCCAGAAAACAAATCCGGACGCAGAAAACGGCAGGGGAATCCATATCATGAAAAACTATTTCAACACCTTCCGTTATAATGAAAAAGGAAACCGTCTGACTCTGGAAAAAGACATTCCCGGCTGTTTTTGAACCCCTCCCCCCTCTGACACTGCTCCCCCACCAAAGACCATATTTCCGAAAAACACAGACCGAAAACCATAAACTAAAAAGCAATCACCCTGTTTTTTACTTGCATACACCGCCCGAATTGCCTAAAAATCTTTTCTATGGGACACGTATTCGACCAAAAAGACAGCGAAACCTACCTGAAATGGCGACAGAGTGAAGAAGGCCTTCTTTCCACAACCCTGGAAACCAGACTTTTCTTTGACCTTCTCTGCCCTGCACCGGAAGACTCCATTCTGGATATAGGATGCGGGTACGGAGAAATTCTGGAAGCCTGCATCAGCCGGGGCCTGGACTGTACGGGACTGGAGCCCTCTCCCTTCATGCTGGATCTTGCTCTGGAAAGACTGGGAAACAAAGCAGGCCTTTTCCGTGGCTATGCAGAAGACCTTCCCTTTGATGACAATTCCTTCAACCACGCCTGCCTTTTCACCACCCTGGAGTTTGTTTCTGAACCGAAAAAAGCCATGGAAGAAGCCTTCCGCGTGGCCAAAGACCGGGTTTTTATCGGGGTACTCAACAGATACGCCATCAAGGGTGTACAACGCCGCATTCAGGGTTTTTTTGGCAAGGGCATCTACGCAAAGGCCCGTTTTTTTTCATTGTGGGAAATGAAAACCATGGTAAAGGAACTGGTCGGAGATGTCCCCGTCACCTGGAGATCCATCTGTCTTTTTCCCGAGACATCCGGCTCCATAAGTTTTTCTCCGGATACCTGGCCCCTGGCCCGACGCATGCCCTTTGGTACCTTTGTGGGCATGGTTGTTACCCTGAAACCCAGATTCCGGGTCCGGCCCCTGGCCCTTCCCTATCCTTCGGAATCCAGATATAATGAGGGCATTACGGGCTTTGCTGCCCAGTCCGGGGAAAAAATGCGTAAGGATTCCTGATACTGAAACCCGCCTGAAAGAAAGCCATGAGCCCCCTTCATAAAGCCATAGACACAACAATCACCTACGGTCAGATGATCAAATTTTCCCATTCCGTTTTTGCCCTGCCCTTTGTTCTTTCTGCTGTGGTGCTGGCAGCCCGTGAAACACCCATACATGCCATAGAGCTCCTTTTCATCCTTGTGGCCGTAGTATCGGCCCGTACCGCTGCCATGGGCTTTAACCGCATTGCCGATGCAAAACTGGATGCTGGCAATCCCAGAACCGCCATGCGTGAAATTCCAGCAGGCAAAATATCCCCCAATGCAGCCCTTCTTCTCGTTATACTTTCCAGCATGGTTTTTATTATTAGTGCTGCAGCCCTTGGTCCCCTATGCAGAAATCTTTCCATTCCCGTTCTCTTATTTCTTTTTGGCTATTCCTACACCAAACGTTTTACACTGCTCTGTCATTTCTATCTGGGGCTGGCCATTGCCATGGCCCCGGCCGCCGCATGGGTGGCCCTTACGGGCAGTCTTTCCTTGGAAGTTCTCCTGCTTTCCGCAGTACTTTTCACCCACATAGCAGGCTTTGACATCCTCTATGCCTGTCAGGATACGGACTTTGACAAAAAAGCAGGACTCCACTCCATACCTGCACGATTGGGCATCAGAAAAGCCCTTCTGCTTGCCAGAACACTCCATGGCATCTGTGCCCTTTTCATCTTCTCCCTTTATCCAGCCTTTGATCTGGGGCCTGTATTCATCATTTTTGCCCTTATCATCTGCGGTCTTCTCATACTGGAACACAGCATGGTAAAAGAAAATGACCTTTCCAGCATACCCATAGCCTTTTTCCATGTGAACAGCATCATAAGCCTGCTTCTCTTTGTGGGTATACTTCTCGACATCTGGACAGGGAAAGGCTTTTAAATGCGCTTTGTTCTTGCCATTACAGGCGCATCCGGCGTCATCTACGGCATCCGGACCTTAGAAAACCTTCTGCTTCAAAGGGCAGAAGTTCACCTTGTAATCTCGGATTCGGGAAAAAGCGTGCTGGCCCATGAAATGGGTTCGGATAAGATCTTAGACATTCTTGAAAACCGCAATAAGCTCAGCAGTATTTCCGGCCTGAACATCCATGAAGTCCATGACTTCTTTACACCTCCGGCATCGGGATCGTTTGCCCATAACGGCATGGCCATCGTCCCCTGTGCCATGCGCAGCATAGGCAACATTGCCGCAGGCATAGGAGACAACCTCATTCACAGGGCCGCAGATGTCTGCCTCAAAGAAAAAAGGCCCCTCATTCTGGTACCCAGAGAAGCCCCCCTCCACGCCATCCACCTGAAAAATCTTCTCTCCCTCGCAAATACCGGGGCCACCATCCTTCCGGCAAGCCCGGCCTTTTATCATTTCCCCAAAGACATGGAAGCCCTTGTGGACTCCGTTGTGGCCCGGATTCTTGACCACCTGGGCTGCCCCCAGAATCTAATGCCACCCTGGCAGGGGGCATAGACAAGCAGACCATTTCTTAATTACGAAACGATTGCAATGTCACCCACCAACAGCCTGACTGTCTCTTCCACTTGAAAACCCACACCTGTATCTCAAGAATAAAGATGCTGAATATTTAAATTTTTTCAACCACCTCACCTCTTACCTGAAAGAGGCGATGCCCCAGACTTTCTTCCGCAGCCATATTGATTTCTCCCAAAGCCTGATTGAGTCCATAGCCTTCCTGAAGACAAAAGACCTCTGCCATATCCACGGAAACCGGGGCTTCTTTTTCCAGAATTTCCCGTATCACAACCAAGGGCACTGCCAGAGCTTCCAGCCCTCTTCTCTGGTCAGTTCCGGAACTTTCCGGCACAGATGCAGCCTGATCAACTTCCTTCTCCTGCCCGTCCTCAGACCCTTGAAATAAAATGGCATCCTCCTGTCCAGAAAGCAGGGGAGCTTCCTCCTCAGGCTTTGCTGCACCCTTTTTTTCCTGAACAGGAACCGGAGATATTTCTTTTGAAAGGGCATCTTCGAGCCAGTCGCCCGGATCCAGCTCTTGTGACAATTGACTCTGCCCACTTCGGGATGTTCCATGAAAATCGGGCTTACGAACTGTATTATCTGAAGCCGTATCTGCCGCAGCATTGACTGAAGTCTCTTTTTCCCCGCCCTCTTTTTTCAGAATTTTCTCCCTTTCTTCTTCCGAAAGCCCTTCATCCTGCATCCGGGAAAAAGCCGTTCTGAAGCGGGTCTTTTTTTCCCTGTAACGCCCCTGCACATAGGGCAGTCCCAGAACCAGCCAGAGAGCTGCAACAAAAAGCAACAGAACCTGAAAACCCATGAGAAGGGCATGACCAAAGGACCATACGTTCAGAATCAGGGCCAGAGCCAGCCCAGCAAAGGCTGCGGGATAGGACAGAAACCATGGAAAGGGATAGGGCGACATAAAACAGATCTCCTTTATGCTAAAAATTTTGTGTAATTATTCAGGAAATTTAATTTTGAATTTCATGCATTGTAATTTCAACAGCTTTGAACGATTGCAAGGCACCTTGGCTGTTTGCAAGTGACTTTGCAATCGTTTCGGATCAAAGCTTTGCAGACCTGTGCGAAAGAAGCGGCAAACTGTCTGAGCCGCCACAAAGGCAGCGTGCTTAAGCCTGCCATGGTAATCAAAAAGCTTATCCTGCCTGTGGCGGGGAGTTTTTGCCGCTTCCGCACAGGACAAGAAGCTTCCGAATAAGATTGCGTCACGGGCAAACAGCCTGGGTGCCTGTGCATATGCCTGACAGCTATGGTCCTAAGCCAACGCAGACGGCGTTGAATAGTTACAGCATTGTTTTTATTCACAGTTTAAAAGGAAAAACCTAAGGCCGTATAGAACTGATCTTCTCCCAGATCCTTATCCAGCCCCCTGGCATACCCGAGCACAAGGGGTGCTGTGAAATGATACCCCAGCACCAGTTCCACATGAAGCTCAAGACCTGCTCCGGTAAGCTGACGCATGGCCCTGCCCTCATCCCAGGCGCTTCCGGAATCCACGTGAATGCTTCCGGAAATATCCCCCAGACCAAAGGGCATCAGGGACCAGTTCCGCTCCACCCGAAAAAGCATGGAAGTAAGACTCAGGCGCTGGGCCGCATATATGTTTCCCGTCTGAACGGAGCGGGGATAACCCCTGAGGACAGCCTCATTCCTGCCGAAAAGCCTCATTTCCTCCCCTGTACGGGTACCACCGATGCGAAAGGGTTTTGCTTCCTGATCCGCATAACCCCCGGCAAGGCGTACACCAAGGGTACGTGGCCCCGGCAGATTCCATATTTTACGGATGGCACCCTGCACCACAGCGCCCTTGTAATCGCTGTCCAGAATCTCATTACTTTCTGCTATCAGCTCTCCGTAAAAACCCCATCCTATACCGGGCACATGGATATAGTGTTCCTCGTCCCTGAAGGTCAGGGCCATACCGGCCAGATTGGATTCCATGGACACCCTTGAAAAAACTGAAGGAGCATCCACCAGAGTATCCCGCTCATGGACGAGCCCCCCGTGCAGGGCCAACCTGTCCTCAAAAAAATTCAAAAGATGGTTACGCTGCAGGGTCACACGGTCTTCACGTATGGTGTAATCCCAAAAAACCTCGCCGACCCTCACCTCACCAAAACGATGGCTCCTGTCCAGAAGCAGAAGCCATCGATTATCACAGGCATAGGTCAGGCTGCCGTTTACAAGATCATTTTTCATATCATAGGCAGCCATGAGACCATAACTGTGGCGGTCCAGGGCATCACTTCCATGGGTCTCAAATCCCAGCTGGCTTGACTCCCCACTGGAAAGCCACACAGGAAACCAGTACCGGGGCCTAAGGCTTTGAAGGGGAGAATATTTTCTTTCCGACCCCAGATTCTCTATTGCATCAAAAAGAAAGGGGGAAATCTTTTCACCGGCCACATCTTCCTTGGGAAAAGCCTTCAGGGCAGCAGGATGATCCACCCGCATAAGCCTGAATCCATCTGCGGTATAGGCCTGATAATAAAGACCCTTATTCCCTGCAAAACCGGGACTGAATGCACCACCGGAAGAACGGGTCCACTGCTCCAGCATCCCCGTTTCCGTATCCATGACATAGACATTATAGACACCATCATAATCCGCAGAAAAAAGGATACGACCATCCGGCATAAAAGAAGGCTGGTTCTCCATAAAAGGAGTAGATGTCAGCCCGCTCCATCCTCCTGTGGCAAGGTCCATAATTTCCAGATTCCAGCCCTGTCCGGCCCGCTTCAGACCTGCTACCAGCCGCTCCCCTGCGGCATCCACATCAAAGGCCCCCAGCACATCCCCTTCGCTTCCCCGCCAGAGGAGCCGCATACTTCCTTCCATATCAAGGAAATACAGCTCACTCAGCCCCGCCTGCTGCCGACTGACCAGAAGACTCTCACCTGAGGGCATCCAGCGTACCCTGCTGAAACGCTGATTCCGGGTCAGTCTCTTCCATCCCACCTCCGGCATATGGAT